>CAZLDP010000064.1:0-9794 GCA_964558145.1 uncultured Prolixibacteraceae bacterium
GGTTCAAAGCCTTCGGCTTCGCCTTGGCGTTCAAAAGTTCAACTTGTTAATTGTTCATTGCTAATTGTTCAAAGCCTTCGGCGTTCAGAGGTTCAATAAGATTGCAGAATTTCAGATCGCAGATTTCAGATTTGGAACAACGGAATACTTAATGTTAATTGCTCATTCAGCTTCGCTGCATTTTCTGTCGTCGCTCGGCATAGCTCAAGCAAGCTTTGCTCTGCACTCGCTCCTAATAAAATTGCTAATTGTAATCCCCCATCATCCTTTCCGGCAAATTTATCGGAATAAAAGATAGGAGGTCCCTTTTTCCCATGCTTCGGGAATGGCTGCACATTCCACCATGAATTCCTGCAGTTCGGGCGTGCGGGCGGTGAGCAAGATTTCTTCGTTCCTCTCCAGCCAGGAAATCTTCAGTTTTTTCTGCTTGGCCTGTTCCTTGATCCACCCCGTTCCCAGCCAGTTCAACACAAGGGAATCTCCCTTTTGGGTAACCCGTGCAAAAGTATGAATTGCCATGGTATGCAAATCAAAAAGGTCGGGATACCCCTCCCTCTTGATTTCGTGGATGTAAAAATCAAGAAAACAGTGCCCTTGGAGCCTGACTACCCGGACCTGGAAGGATGATTTACCCGGCTCTTTTCCCTTCTCCTGAAAGGTCAAAAAATACCCGGTGCTGTCAGTAACCAAAGGCTTGTCTTTTTCCTGGAAGGTAATATAATCAAATTTCCAGAGGGTGGAGTCTTTCTCGGTCCATTCCCCTGCCAGCAGCGTGTCGATGTGCAGGTCGGAATTGGTGTACAACGGATAAAACGAAGCAACAAAACACCCGGCCAGGAGCAGGGTGATGGAGAGTAATAAAGCGAATTTTCCGGTTTTCATAGACAGAAATATAATGTTCCATGTCAAAGTTACGGAAGTCCGGAAGTTTCCGTTCAAATTTCAGGTTAATAAAGGTTAAAATGTCCTGAATCAATACTTTTGCAGCAGGGCAAAGAGTTTTCTGTCGAGCCGGTGGCCATGTCACTCTTCATAAGCAACATCCTTTCTGCCGGAATTGAGGATGCCGAAGTCGCCCCGGAAATTCCAGAGGGAGTAGCCGATTCCGGCGCTGGTAAGGATATCGACGACATTGCCGAACCAGGCTAAGAAAACCTCATGGGGAGTATTCCGCCAGCAGCCGCATTCGCCGCAGTGTACGCCTGTACCGCTTTGCGCCAGATCGATCCAGGGCTTGTAATAATTCTCCAGGTCTTTGCGGCCATACTCCCGGTCGCCGATTTTCCCCTGCCATACCGGCACAGGGCACAATTCCGGGTTCTTGTTGGCCCAGGGTGCCTGGTAGTGGGAAATGACGCCCGGCCAATACTCCCGGCAGCTCTGGGCAATATCCAGGTCGGTAATTTCGGGGATGACCGTATTGCCCACGTTGTTGCCGTCGGCAATTACCAGATGGCGGGGATTGACACTGTGGATGGCTTTCGACGCCGCCAGCGCTAAACCTTGATCTTCCCTTCCACGATCCTTAATATTTCTCCCTCCAAAGTCTCTGCATGAGTAGCGATATCTTTGGCCTGCCGAAAGATTTGGGTCACCCTCTCCTTGTCGTCTAATCCGGAGGCGTTGATTTTCACATTGAGCCAGGCTCCCCTGACGGCTGTACGGGCACAGAGGGCCCCCACCCCTGCATCGGAGACTGAGTTGGGATTCCCGGTCCGGGCCATGGCCAGCATCACCTCCATGCTCTCCTGGGAGAGTTGCATCACCTTCAGGGGCACCAGCATGGCGTTGAGGGTCGCCTCCTGGATGGCTTTTTTACGCACCGCCATCTCCTCTTCGCTCTTTTTGGGCAGTCCGAAGGCATCCATCAGACGGTTAAAGGCCTGGGTATCTTCCTCCACACACTGGAGAAGGGCATTGTAGAAATGTTTTCCCCGTTCGGCCCAGTGGGAGAATTCCTCCCAACGGTCGTCCCATCCCCGTTTATGGGAGGAAAGGTTGGCCACCATGGCTCCCAGGGAGGCCCCCATGGCCCCGGCCAACGCTGATACGGAACCTCCACCCGGTGCCGGCGATTCGGAAGCGGTCTCCTCCACAAAACCGCGGACCGTCAGCGCTTCCAGTTTCGGGGGTAGATCTTCCTCCAGCATATATTCAATAATCCGCTTCTTCGGATCGAAGGGAGCCAGTTCATCCAATCCCAGCGATTTGATGGCCATGCGGATCAGCTCGCTGTCAGAAACTCCCGTTGACCGTTGTTGTTTCCGGAGGAAATAGCGCCCGGCTTCCAGCATGGCCTCCAGGGGGATCAGCCCCACCAGTTCCGAGCCGGTCACCCTCATACCTCGCTGACGGGCTTTCTCGCACACTTCATCAAAAGCCACATGGACGGGGGTCACCGTGATGTCGGTGAGGTTGATGGAGATCTGGGCGATACCGTATTCCTGGATAAACCAGCCAATAGCCCGCACTTTTTTCAGCGATCCGGGGATCCGCACGGGTTCGCCTTTGTCGTCGGTTACGATCTTGCCCGTGAGGGGATCTCCCTCCCGCAGGACCCTGCCCGCCTCCCGTATGTCGAAGGCAATGGAGTTGGCACGCCGCACCGAAGTGGTATTCAGGTTGACATTATAGGCCACCAGAAAATTACGGGCTCCGATGGCCGTGGCGCCTGTGCGGGCTACCCGGTCGCTCCACTCTGCCGGGCCGAAATCGGGTTTCCACTGAGGCTGAGCCAACTTATCGCGCAGGCCTTCGTATTCGTCTGAACGGCAATAGGCCAGGCTCCGGCGCTCTTCGGAAGAGGCGGCATACTCGTAATTGTAAACAGGTATTCCCAACTCCTCTCCCACCCTCCGGGCCAACTGATGTGCCCACTTCACGGTATCTTCCATGGAGATTCCCGAAACAGGAACCAGAGGACATACGTCGGTGGCTCCGAACCGGGGATGTTCTCCATGGTGCAGCCGCATATCGATCAGTTCCGAGGCCTCCCTGATCGCCTTGAAAGCCGCTTCCACTACTGCCGCAGGTTCCCCAACAAAGGTGTATACCGTACGGTTGGTGGCCTTACCGGGGTCCACATTCAACAACCTGACACCATCGGAACTCCGGATCACTTCGGCAAGTCTCTCAATAACCGCCGCATCACGTCCCTCCGAGAAGTTGGGAACGCATTCAATAAGTTGTGACATAGTATTTATTTAAGATCTTTAATCAGTAATCGTCAATTTCATTTCAATTTGCGATTGCAAAGCAGCAACTTCAGATTTCAGATTTTCTCACCCTGCCCGGCAACCCTAAGCTTCTAACCTATATTTCCTGTATATCCCCATTGAGGATAACCGTATCGACCAGGTTGGAACCGAAACTGTAGAAAAAATAATCCACATTGGGTATCTCTTTGGTGATAAACAGATTGGCCACTTTACCCCGTGCAATACTACCCAGTTGATCGTTGACCCCCATGGCGTAGGCTCCGTTAAGGGTCATGGCATTGACTACTTCAGCGGGGACCATTTTTTGCTTCAGGCAGGCCAGGGATCCCACAAGGGGCATGTTTCCCGAAGGCGAGGAACCGGGATTGAAATCGGAAGCCAGCGCCACGGGCAGACCAGCATCGATCAGGCGACGCGCCGGAGCATAGGGCATTCCCAGGAAGAAAGAAGCCCCCGGAAGAAGGGTGGGCATGGTTTCACTCCCCTTCAGGAGGTCGATCTCCTCTTCCCCCATGTACTCGAGGTGGTCGACACTTAGTGCGTTGTATTTCACACCCACCTGGACTCCGCCCGAGAAGGCCATTTCATTGGCATGGATCTTGGGACGAAGACCGTGTTTCAGTCCCGCCATCAGGATCCGTTCCGTATCTTCCACGGAGAAATAGCCCTCTTCGCAGAAGACATCGATGTAGTCGGCCAGTTCTTCCGCGGCAACCACCGGGATCATCTCATTGATGATTTCATCGACATATCCGCGGGTATTGCCTCGGAACCGTTCGGGCACGGCATGGGCCCCCAGGAAGGTGGCCCTGACACATACGGGAAAGGTTTGGCGAAGGCGCCTGATAACCCGGAGCATTTTCAGTTCATCCCCGGGATTGAGTCCGTAACCGCTTTTAATTTCCAGGGCGCCGGTTCCAAAGCGTATCATTTCCTTTAATCGGGGAACTGCCTGTTGAAAGAGCTCATCTTCCGGAGTATTGTGCAACAATTTAGCGGAATTGAGGATTCCCCCGCCCGCTTCTGCAATTTGTTGATAACTAAGCCCCAAGGTACGGCCTACGAACTCCGCTTCACGGGAGCCGGCATAGACGATGTGCGTATGAGCGTCGCACCAGGAAGGGAAAACCAACCGCCCGGCGCAATCGATCTCCACCAGCGCATTGTCGTTAAGGCGGATACTTCCCATGTCGCTCATTGGGCCGAAATCGGCAATTACTTCATCGCAGATAAGGAGGAAGGCATCGGGAATGATCTGACAGCGCGCCATGTGGGTCCCTGCCACCCATGGTGCAGGATATTCCTCCACCTGCACCAACTGACGGATATTTTCCAGGAGCAGTTGCATCTTAAATCGGTTTTATCAGGGTATTAAGATACAACATGCAAAGAAATGGATGGTGATTTCCGTCACGTTTTCAGAAAAAAAGAGGCTGCCCTTTGAGGACAGCCTCTTGTTGTGGAAAATTTACCCTAAGGGTAGGCTTAAATTATTACCAACCCTGGTTTTGCACAAGATTCGGGTTGGTGGTGAGATCATTCGCCGGAAGGCCCCAGGTGAATTTCAAATCACCAGCCTGAACAGTTTTCTGATGATAATCAGCACTTGGTGTCACATTGATCAAGTTAAGATTCTGCGGCGTTTTGCGCGTAAAACCTAAATTCCAACGCCTCAGGTCATCCAGCCGGAATCCTTCACAGAGCAGTTCACGGGTTCTTTCATTACGTATCTCGTTCATTAGGGCAGCCCCCGATAGTCCTGCCAGTTCCTTAGCCCCTCGTGCTTGCCTGAGTTGATTAAGGAGGGTCAACGCGGCTGATTCACCTCCAGTACTCTGAGCATCTGCCTCTGCAGCAATTAGATACATTTCAGCAATTCGCAATACTTTCGGTTTATGCTGATAATTGGTGGTGGCACCGGTAAACAAGGCTGGATTTCCAGGATATTTGTTAATTAGATAAATATCAGGATAATCGGTACCCTGGATATACAAAGGTTTCTTCGCCAGGTAAACATTTTTACGAAAATCGGTATTTTCATAAAGATCAATTACCCATTGTTGCGGGACGAAGTCCGGAACATATTTACCAGTGGAAGGTTGGAACCCCAGAAAAATGTTGTTCACATTGTTCCATGGATCACCACTTGGGCTTAATTCCTGCGGGGCAACCAGTTGTAACTGGAAGATAAGCTCAGAACCTGCATCGTTTACCCATATTTTACGAAAGTCGGCTTCAGATTTCACCAACGGGTACTTGCCTCCCGTGATCAAACTTTTTGCTGCTGTGGCAGCCTCCGTCCAATTGCGCATATGTAAATGAATCCTGGCTTGCAAAGCAGTAACTGCATCGATCGTAATCCTGTTTGATCCAGGAGAACCTGCTACACCCGACAATTTTGTTTTTGCCTCTGTAAGATCAGAAAGAATTTGCTTATAAACCTCATCCACAGTTGCCCTTGCAGGTTTGGCAGTAACATCAAATGTAAGGACGAGCGGGACACCAAGATCGGAGGCTGCAGAGGTAGGATCATAAGCTTTACCCCACCTGAGCACCAGTTGGTGATAATAATATGCACGCAAAAAATAAGCCTCTCCAATATAGGAATCGAGTGTAGCCTTTTCGGTGTCGTTGGCTGTTTCAATAGAGGGAAGCATTGCAATCGCGTTGTTTACATTGACCAGTGCACTGTAATAACCCCGCCATACGTCGCGGATGGTATAATCAGTATCTAAAAAACCTTCCCAACGGTGTGGAAAACCATTACGGTTACCAAAATCAAGTGTGGCATTCAACAAATCAGCCTGAACATCTGTGGAGAACATGTAGATCCCGTGTAACCTGGACCTCATGTTGCCGTACAAACCATTCCGGATGGTTCCTGCATCACTCAATGTCTTAAAGGCTTGTGATTGCTCAATGGCATCGTAGGGATACTTGTCAAGATCGCATGATACACTGGCGACCATGAGCAATATAACTGTCAGATAATAAAATATATTTTTCATACTCAACAATAAATTAACAAGTTAGAATGATAAGGATATACCAAAGGTTAACTGCTTCGTATTAGGATTAGCGCCCAATGTAAGATTTGAGTCAACTTCGGGATCCGGGCCCGTGTAATTGGTGAAGGTTAGCAAGTTACGACCAGTTACATACAATCTGGTTTCAGTAAAGAATTTCGTTTTCTCCAGTAATGATTTGGGTAAGGAATATCCCACCGTCAGGTTTTTGAGTCGGAGAAAAGTAGCATTTTCAATCAGACGACTGTCAAACTGGGTAAACTGCACACCATAGCGGGGAAAACGGGTTTCATCACCAGCTTGTTTCCAATAGTCAAGAACTACATTTGATTGGTTAAATCCGGCAAAAACACTTGGATTTTCATAAAAATAGCGGTCGTTATTGAAAAGGTATTTATCAATCACATAGGCGAAGTCAGCCTGCACGGTAATCCCTTTCCAACCGGCATTGAGTCCGAAACCACCTGCCATCGGAGCATAGCGTGGGATACCAATATTCTGATTTAACGCGGCAGTATTGAAAGTTTTAGTAGTTTCTTTCTTCGTGGTAACAGTTACATCCTCCCCTGGCACATACCACATAGGGGCGCCATCGGCAGGATCTACCCCTGCAAACAATGGATAAAAGAAGGAAACAGGTTCACCGACTGCCCATGCCACTCCTGTATTCGGGATGATCCAGTAATCCTTACCCTGAAAAAGCTCTGTCACTTCATTTTTGTTGTAGTTAAAGTTGACATATGGGGTTATAAAATAATCTCTCTCACGTAAAATGTCAAAATCAAACTCCACATCAACACCACTGTTTTTCAAAGAACCAACGTTTTCAACAATATTGGCAAATCCAGTTGTGTAAGGCTGAGGAACGCTGATCAGCATACTTTCAGTAACTCTGTTGTAATACTCAACATTGAATCTAAACCGGTCATTTAATAAACCAAATCTGGTCCCAATGGTTAATTTTTGCTGATTTTCCCAGCTTAGTCTTGGATTGCCGGCAGTAGAAATCCCCCAGCCAGTTTTTCCATCATATTGAGTGGTACCCATCAAGGCAAGGTGATCATAATTACCTATTTCAGAATTACCTGAGGTTCCAATGCTGGCTTTTAGATTCATTGATGAGATAAATCTCACCCCCTGCATAAAGTTTTCTTTCTTGAGATTCCACATGGCTCCGGCCGCCCAAAAAGTGGCCGAACGGTTATCTACCCCAAACCGTGAAGAGGCATCATTACGAACCGAGAAATCCACAAAATATTTCTGGGCATACCCGCAATCGAGCCGACCAAAAACAGAGAGAAATCCATATTCAGCACGACCATGTCCGACATTCCTGTTATTCGGCCCTGCCGTTAACAACATGAGGCGATCATCGGTTTGACCAGTGGAAGAGGCAGTAAAGTTTTGACTCTTGTTGCTCACACCTTCCTGTCCAACCAGGGCAGTAATATTGTGAACCGTGTTGATCGAGAATTTATACTCTGCGGTATTGGTAATCGTGCCGGTGATGTTGCGTGAAAAGTATTCACTGGCATTTCCATTTCCAAGGCTCTCCGAATAAGATGCGTACTGTTTATTGGATTCACGGTAATCGTAAGCATCAATTCCGGCCTGTGAACGAATAGTAAGTCCTTTTACCGGATTGAGTTGAATATAGCCGGTTGTATTAAACTGAACATTATTGCCGTCCGAAGGGAGCATTTCTTCGAGGTAATAAGGATCGACACGATTCCAACCCGGAATCCGTCCCCGGTATGGTTTTCCGTCTTTGTCGTAGGGCGAATAAAAAGGCTGTGCAAGCATTGCCAAACCCCTGTTTGTGCTGTTAGATCCATAAGGATTGGATTGACGCACATCTGTACCTCCGCTGAGGTTAAGCCCAAAACTCAACCAATCATTGGCTTGAGAATTCAGGTTTGCACGCAAAGAATAGCGCTCATATTCCGAACGCGTTGCCAGACCTTCCTGAAAGAAATAAGAACCTGAAACATAATATTTCGTGCGCTCGCTGCCTCCGGTTATGCTCACATCACCTTGATAGGTCGGAGCATTGTCCTTGTAATAATATTTGTACCAACGGGTATCGTTCGGATAACGACTTAACAAATCATCCACCTGCGCCTGGGTTCGGTATTTCACATCCAGCCAGAAATTGGTCAGTTCTTCAGTATTCATGAAAGCCTTAAAGAAATCTTCATTGGCAAGCGATGATGTACCGTACTGCGCATTAACTGTAATTATTGCTTTGGTATCTGCTTTACCGCTTTTCGTAGTAATATAAATTACCCCGTTAGCTGCCCTTGAACCGTAAATCGAAGTGGCGGATGCGTCCTTCAAGACAGTTACACTTTCAAAATCGTTGGGATTAAGGGACAGAATGTTGCCAGGACTCACAGGTACACCATCAAGAACATAGAGCGGAGTAGAACTGGCGCCCAGTGATCCCACACCATGTAACCTTACAGACGAAAGTTGAGTGGGCTCACCTGAGGATGTGTACACTTGTAATCCGGCTACCCTACCTTGCATGGCATCCCAAACGTTAGCTGAAGGTCTTTCATGAAGTTTTTCTGAACTAACTTTGGAAATAGAACCTACCACAGTACCGACTGCCCGGGCAGTACCATATCCGACAACTACCACTTCATCGACCCCGATCACATCGGATTCAAGGCTGATATTCAGTGTTGTACCGGTAATCGGCGCTTCAACAGTTCGCATCCCGACAAATGAAAAAACCAAAACATTTGCGTTCTGAGGCACGTCGATTGCAAAATCACCATTGACATTGGTAATTGTTCCAATCGAAGTCCCTTTAACTACCACAGAAACACCAGGTAACGTAGTACCATCAACGGAACTGGTAACCGTTCCGGAGACTTTTCTTACCTGGCCATTTACAACTTGTACGCAGACTAATGCGAAAACAAGTAACAAAAGTGCAATTTTTCTCATACAACAGATCTTTGATTAATCACTATAAACTTTAAGGTCACTTGAAAAAATCATTTCCAAAGATATTAAAATATTCCAATACAAAATTCAATTATTTTAGCTTCGCAAGTAATTTTATGCCAATTGCTTGAATTCAATATTATCAAGATTTAAAATATGTTTAGCAATTACATTTTGTTTGATCAAGTATCCGCCACTTTTTCGTCGTCGATTTGAAACTCCCCATAAATGTTACTTATAATTTTCTTTAACCATTTCAGTTGTTGTTAATATGAATTAAGTAGCGTTATAATGAAAAACCAAAAAAGTTTACCGCTCTCCCCTATCCGGACAATTTTTTCCCCGTTTCCCGTTTTATTGAATCAAGAAGCAGTCAAAACTTCGCCTCCCGGTTCAAAAACAGGTTAGGGAAATTTGATTACTTTTGTCGCAACATTATCCCAAATAGCTCAGAAAACGAATGGCATCAACTTCGCGTAAGCCTGCCGGCAACAACAGGCGGTCACCGGGAAAAAAAGGAATCAGGTCTTACTTTACCGACCAGCGGGTTTGGTTTACCCTGGCAGTCATTTTACTTATATTCACCCTTTATGTG
>CAZLDP010000065.1:0-9757 GCA_964558145.1 uncultured Prolixibacteraceae bacterium
AAAGAACTGTAATAAGCTATAACATGATACTGCGGACGGAACAATCCGGTTTCCGCCCCTATTTTAAAGTAACATACAATATACGAATTTTTGTTTTTATACCAACAAAAACATTTTATCGAGGGGGAACACAAAAAAAAGGCCGCCTGAGGCAGCCTTTTCGTATTATCGGGTTGAACTTAATTTCTTATTTCACTGTCAGGTCGATTTCGGCCCTACGGTTCTTTTGCCTATTAGCCTCGGAGGTGTTGGGTACTGCAGGTTGGGTTTCGCCGTAACCTTTAGATCCGATAAAGGCATTGCCCATACCTTTGGATATCAGGTATTTCACCACTTCCTGGGCACGTCTTTCAGAAAGACCCTGGTTGTAATGGGTTGAACCAATGCTGCAGGTATGGCCATTGACCACCACTTCAAAGTTTTTGCAGTCGCCCAATTTGGTCATAAAGGCATCCAGAGCTGCTTTTCCTTCGGGTCTGAGAACTGATTTGTCAAAGTCAAAATAAACCGGGTCGACATCGAAATCAACGCAGGTCACCGGGCAACCTTTATTTTCTTTCGTTCCGGGCTGGGTCGGGCAATCGTCCTGGCAATCGATGATGCCGTCACCATCGGTATCCAGCGGACAACCTTTTGCATCTACCGCACAACCTTTCGGGGTATCGGGGCACTCATCCTTGGGATCGGGCACACCGTCGCCATCGGTATCGGGACATCCGTTGAATTTTTTCAGACCGGGTACATCGGGACATTCATCCAGATGGTCAGCAATGCCGTCACCATCCTTGTCGGGGCAACCATTCAGGCTGGCCAGACCCGGGGTGTCGGGACAGTCATCCTTGTAATCCGGCACACCGTCACCGTCCCTGTCAAGCGGGCAGCCATCGGCATCAACTGCTACACCGGCGGGAGTATTCGGGCATTTGTCCTTCCTGTCGGGAACACCGTCACCATCGCTGTCTTTTGCTTTGCCCAGACCGAATTCAAGACCTGCAGTCACAGCATAAATATTGTCCTTGATATCGGTAATACCATGGGGTTTGTATTCCTTTTCCATTGTCGGTTTCAGACCATCCATGTATTTCCCTTCCAGATAGATGGAAGTTTTACCGCTCACCGGGAATTTGAAGCCTAAACCCGCATTGAAATCAAGCTTTTTATCTTTGTTGTCGGACAACAATGTGGGACCGGCAAAAAGGTAAGGCTGGATTTTGGCATCGCTGGAGAACAACTTGTCGTTAGCCAGCTTGTACCTCAGGTTGAGGGCCATATTGACAAAATCGGTACCGGTTTCTTCGTTAAATTTCCTGATCCCGAGGTTGCTTTTCAGATAGGCATCGAATGAGGGGCTTAAAAACCTGCTTAGGTAAAGTTCCGGAGTAAAAGCAGGACTTTTCCATGCATTGTGTTCGTTGCCACCCAGTAACTCATGCCGGTAGGAAAAATAAGGACCTGCACCTAGACCTAATGCCCACTTATTATCAGCATTTTGAGCAAAAACACTGAGCGTAAGCAGGGTCGCTACGAAAAATAGTGTAAGTTTTTTCATATTAAAAAATTTAGAGTTGATTTAAAATTTTAAGCAATATATACAATTATTTTATTCCGTGCCTAAACATAAGACAAAACTAATTATTTATTTTTAAAATTCTAATCTGAACACCTTAATAATAGGGTAAATTTAAACAAAAATTTCAACATTGTTCACAATAATTGATATTGAAACTACAGGAACTGTTTATAAGTACGGCAGAATTACCGAAATAGCACTCTATGTACACAACGGAGAGCGGGTGACCGAACAATTTCAAACGCTGATAAACCCGGAGGTTGATATCCCGCTTTATATAACCCGGATGACAGGAATCACCAATGAGATGGTGGCAACCGCTCCCCGGTTTTATGAAATTGCGGGGAAATTGGAAGAACTCACGGAAGGTAGGATCTTTGTGGCTCACAATGTCAATTTTGATTACCAGTTTATCAGGGAGGAATTCAGCAGAATCGGGTATATATTCAACCGTAAAAAACTCTGTACAGTTCAGTTGTCACGAAAATTTTTACCTGGCCATGCTTCCTACTCCCTTGGGAGGCTGTGTGAGGAGCTGGGTATTGAATTAAATGACCGGCACAGGGCTTCAGGTGATGCACTTGCCACCGTCAGGCTGTTCGAAATGATTTTAGCCAGGTACATCGAACAGGGGATCCTCCCGCAACCGGGAAAAACTACCTCACTCTTCTGAAGTGGCAACTTCTTCTTCGGCAGAGGAACCTGCTTCCTCTTTATCCTCTTCCCCGCTGAAGTCGAGCAAATGGTTTTCCTGAAGTAAATTGTACCAGATCAAAATTTTACGGATGTCGGAAATATAGACTCTCTCAGGATCGTATTCCGGTAACACCGTTTCAAAATAAGATTTTATCCCTTGATTTGATCCCCTGGGATCGGCCAGAAGGTTCCCTTGCTCCTGCTTCGCAATGCGTTTCAAAACCTCTTTCAAGGGGATATCGCCCGTACGGGTGTAAACAGCAATATCTTCGAGTGAACTGATTTTGGCGGTAGTACTCACCGGAAGCCTTTTTCCTGTAGTCAGTGACTCCACAATAATCCTGTTTTTAGCTTCAGTAACCATCTTATATAAACCCGGCTGACCTGAAATTGACATGATTCCCTTTAGCATCGACATCTGTTTTTCCATGTTAATGACGCTGCAAAAGTAGTATTTCTCCTTGATTCATTCAATACAGGGAGCAACAATCGTTTCGATTGATCTTTCGCGCCAAATGACGATGGCGATAGGTTTTCTCGAAGATCTATTGGCGAAATAAAGTTAAAAAAATATAAATACCTTTAAATATTTAAATCTGTTTTATTATCTTTGCGGAAAATTTAAACATGCATGCCATGACTCAACTTGATTTTAACAACATGTTACTGGGTTTACAGGGTAAACTTTACAATTATGCCTTGAGCCTGACTGCAGAAAGGGAGAAAGCTGACGATTTGCTTCAGGAGACGATGCTGAAAGCATTGAGCAACCGGGAAAAATTTGTCAGCGATACCAATTTGTCAGCGTGGCTATATACTATTATGAAAAATACGTTTATCAATGAATACAGGCGGAATATCAAAACCAGAAGTAGCGGTGACAGTTCCGACAATTTCCTCACTACTTCTCTCACCTCGCGATCTGAGTATCCGTCGGCAGAATCGGCATACAGTTTTGTGGAGATCAGCAAGACCATATTATCACTGGAAGATGAATACCGTATTCCTTTCACGATGTTTTTAGAAGGTTATAAATACAAGGAGATTGCCGGAGAACTGGGTCTTCCCCTTGGGACAGTAAAGAGCAGGATATTCTTTACCCGGAAGAAACTGGAGAAAGTTTTGGTGGAATATTCTTTGAATTAAGCAGTATGGATCACCTCTAAAAGGCGGTTTCTCTGACAGGGAGCCGCTTTTGTTGTTAAAAAGCGGTTAAGGGGCACCTTGATTGCTGAAAAGTTGTATATTTCAAGTGATGAAGCGACACCTGAAATCGGGGTGGGGTAGTTGGGTAAGCTTTTTCGTCGGGGCAGTGCAGTTATCGGATGGGTATGTGGAGGGGATGGGTCTAATTTAAAAGTTCTACAAATGAAAAATGCTGTGTTATTACTGGCAAACGGCTTTGAGGAGATAGAAGCCGTCACCGTAGCAGATGTTCTCCGGAGGGCTGAGGTTGGATTGAAAATTATTTCGGTGACGGGCTCCCTGGAAGTCACCGGAGCCCATCAAATCAAATTGAAAGCGGATGGTTTGTTTGAAGAGACCGGTTTTGAGGATGTGGATATGGTCATCCTTCCCGGTGGAATGCCGGGAACCATGAATTTGAATGATCACAAGGGGGTACGGCAGGTAGTGCTCGATTTTCACCGGAAGGGGAAGTATCTGGCAGCAATCTGTGCTGCACCGATGGTATTAGGGAACCTGGGTATTCTGGATGACCGGAGTGCGACGAGTTACCCGGGATACAATCGGTATATGCTGCGTGCGCGGATCAAAAGCGATCCGGTCGTGGATGATGAGCACCTCATTACAGCCAATGGAGCAGGGGCAGCCCTTCTTTTTTCGCTTAAACTGGTGGAAAAATTACAGGGAAAGGAAGAAGCTGCTTTGACAGGCCGGAAAATGATGGTTCCGGGATTATGATCAGCAGTTTTTCAGCAGGTTGATTGTCTTTGCCGGATCATCCGAATTGAAAATAAAACTGCCTGCAACCAATACATTGGCTCCCTCCTTGAATAACCGGTTTCCGGTTTCAAGATTTACACCGCCATCAACTTCTATAAGGCAGCGCGGGTTTCTTCGTTCTATCATTTCCCTGAGATCGCTTACTTTCCGGTAACTTGATTCGATGAATTCCTGGCCACCGAAACCGGGATTGACCGACATAAGCAGAACCATATCCAGTTCGGGAAGGATACTCTCAAGTAAGTGCACGGGGGTATGCGGATTCAGGCATACTGCGGCCATAACGCCCTGTTCCCTGATGAGAGAAACAGTACGGTGCAGATGCTGACAGGTTTCCCAGTGTACTGTAAGTACCGATGCCCCCGCTTTTGCAAAGGGAATGATGAATTTATCGGGATCACAGATCATCAGATGGATGTCGAGAGGTTTTTTTGCAATCCGAGATATCTGTTCAATCACCAGCATGCCGAAGGAGATGTTGGGAACAAACACCCCATCCATCACGTCACAATGAATCCAGTCGGCCTCGCTGTGGTTAATCATCCTGATGTCGTCACCCAGGTTGTTGAAATTTGCAGAAAGAATAGAAGGAGCAATAAGTCTTTTCATATGGTAGATTGGCGCTACTGACCCAGGTAGGATTTCAGAAGCTGATTTCGATACTTGTTTTTAAGTTTTTTGATGGCTTTTTCCTTGATCTGCCTCACACGCTCCCGGGTCAGACCCAGTTTTTCCCCTATTTCCTCAAGGGTCAGGTGGGGATATTCGTTTATTCCGAAGAAATAGCGGAGGATATCGGCTTCCCGTTCACTCAATGTGGAAAGCGAACGTTCAATGTCGCTCCGGAGGGAGGTTCTGATTAAATTATTGTCGGCGCTGGGTGAATCGTTGTTCAGCATCACATCGTATAGAGTGTTTTCGTCATCTTCATACAAAGGGGCATCCATTGACACGTGTATTAACGACAAGTTGAGCGAATCTTCGATGACGTCAGGATTCAGTTCCAGAATGACCGATATTTCTTCAGGGGTGGGTTCCCGTTGGTACTCTTGTTCCAGTTGACTGAATGTCCGGTTGATTTTGGTAATGGAGCCGATCTTGTTCAACGGAAGCCTGACAATCCTTGCATTCTCTGCCAGCGCCTGCAGAATGCTCTGCCTGATCCACCATACCGCATAAGAGATAAACTTGAATCCGCGGGTTTCGTCAAACCGCTCGGCTGCTTTGATAAGTCCCAGATTGCCTTCATTGATCAAATCCGATAAACTCAACCCCTGATTCTGGTATTGCTTGGAAACGGAGACCACAAACCGCAGATTAGCCTTGATAAGTGATTCAAAAGCTTGCCGGTCACCCAATTTGAAACGCTTGACCAGCTCTACTTCAAGTTCAGGAGTGAGCAGCTCTATTTTCCCGATCTCATGCAGGTATTTATCCAGCGACATAGTGTCGCGGTTAGTTACCTGCTTCGATATTTTAAGCTGTCTCATGCCTGTCGGGTTACTGTAGTCCAAATTACACCCTGATAAACGGGTGTTTTTTTATACGCGGTGAAGTTAACAATTTCTTACTTTTTTATGAAGGTTACTATTAAATATCTGAATAATCTTCATTATCTCGTGATATATGCCTGTTCCCAACAGAGGGATATTATACCTTTCCCATTTCGGAATCTATTCTTCCTTATACGTTCCAATGAGGGTCCTTTTTGTTTCTTTATCCCTGCCCTCAAAAAAAGTGAAACAGAAAGTTGCATTTTGCTTAAATATGGCTATTTTTGCCGGGCAACAAGTTATTGTGCTATCTCCTCCGATTTCCAGTCTTTAGTTTTCATTTTAATCATATTGAAATCAAACATTAGTAGTGCCATGTACGATATTTTGGAACTTAACAAAAAATTACTGCCCGAGTTAAGAGAAATTGGAAAAGAATTGAAAATAAAACGGGTAGAATCTTATAAAAAGCAGGATTTGATTTATAAAATACTGGATACCCAAGCGATTCAAAACTCCGAAAAGAAAATTCAGGCTTCTGAACCCAAAAACAAACGAATCCAGCTTAAGCCCCAGACGGAACAACTCCCCGAGAGTCAGCAAGTAGATAAAGGTAAGGCTAATAATGAGCCGGCAGTTCCGAAATTGAAACGTAGTTACAAAGAATTGATCAAGCAGGTGATTGGCAGGGAAAATGCGGTTCAGCAAAAACCTCCGCAATTGACAGATGTGGAAGAGGAAACAGAACCTGATCATTCGGTGAGCGGCGACAAGCAGGTTGGGGAGGCCATTCCCAGGCAACCCTCCAGGCATGAGCAGTTAAGGGCCATCATGCGTGAGTTCTCGCGTGAGAAGGTTGTTAGAAAAGCCGATGAAGGAAGAACTGCCAAAAAAGTTGAAAAAGACAACGATTCTATTGTAAATGACCTGGAGAATGGGGAAGAATTGGATAATAGGGAGGGAGAAGAAAAAGTAACGGAAGTACAACTCCCCAGGGAGGAACGGATCGAAACGACACCCGTCCAGGAGAGTTCGGAACCCGTCACTTCCCATGCGCCACAAGGCTTTCAGCGGAAGTTCAAGCAGCCTGAATGGCAGAAAAAAGACAACCAGGGTCACAAGAATGTAAGGCAACCCGAAAAAGCCCCTGAAAAAAATGTCATAGATAAAAATTTTGAATTTGACGGAATTGTGGCCAATACAGGGGTTTTGGAAATCATGCCCGAAGGATATGGATTCCTGCGTTCGGCAGATTACAACTACCTCAACTCACCCGATGATATTTATGTTTCCCAGTCACAGATCAAACTTTTCGGTCTGAAAACCGGGGATACTGTGAGGGGAACCATCAGGCCTCCTAAGGAAGGCGAAAAATTCTTTCCTCTGATCAAAGTGATTGAAATCAATGGAAGGACTCCCGAATATATTCGCGACAGGGTGCCCTTTGAGCATTTAACTCCTCTTTTCCCCAACGAGAAATTTGAACTTATCGGAAACGGACACGACAATTTATCCACTCGGATTGTCGATATGTTTGCTCCGATCGGAAAAGGTCAACGCGGACTAATTGTTGCACAGCCCAAAACGGGCAAAACAGTGCTGCTGAAGGAGATTGCTAATGCCATTGCAGCGAATCACCCCGAAGTGTACATGATTGTTCTGCTGATCGACGAACGTCCCGAAGAGGTGACCGACATGGCCCGCAGTGTCAATGCAGAGGTGATCTCCTCCACGTTTGATGAACCTGCAGAAAGACATGTGAGAGTGGCCGGAATGGTTCTTGAAAAAGCCAAACGGCTCGTGGAATGCGGTCATGATGTGGTCATTCTCCTCGATTCCATAACCCGGCTGGCGAGAGCCTACAATACGGTTCAGCCGGCATCCGGAAAAGTATTGTCAGGGGGTGTCGATGCCAATGCACTTCATAAACCCAAACGATTCTTCGGCGCTGCTCGAAATATTGAAGAAGGTGGCTCACTGACAATCCTGGCAACTGCCCTTACCGAAACCGGATCCAAAATGGATGAGGTCATCTTCGAAGAGTTCAAGGGAACCGGAAATATGGAGCTTCAATTAGACAGAAAGCTTTCCAACAAGCGGATCTATCCTTCGGTCGATATACCCGCATCAAGCACCCGGAGGGAAGATCTCCTTCTTTCACGTTACATTCTGGATAAAATTTGGATCCTTCGGAATTATTTGGGTGGTATGAACTCACTCGAAGCCATGGAGTTTATGAAAGACAGGCTGATGAAAACCAAATCGATCGAGGAATTTTTAATC
The DNA here is from genome assembly GCA_964558145.1 of uncultured Prolixibacteraceae bacterium. Classification (GTDB taxonomy): domain Bacteria; phylum Bacteroidota; class Bacteroidia; order Bacteroidales; family Prolixibacteraceae; genus UBA1413. The sequence goes on from CAZLDP010000065.1 coordinate 8,008, forward strand.
TCCATGAATGCAGATGTCTGATCGTTCCGATCATCTTGGCGCATGAATTTGTTTTAAAATAATTATAAAACGACAAATAAAGCTTGAAAAACTATGGCAAAACAAAAAAAATTCGTTACGTGTGACGGCAATTATGCAGCCGCGCACATCAGTTACATGTTCAGCGAGGTGGCCTGTATTTATCCGATTACTCCGTCGTCGACTATGGCGGAATATGTGGATGAATGGGCGGCCAATGGCAAAAAGAATATGTTCGGGAGGCCCGTTAGGCTGGCTGAGATGCAGAGTGAAGGTGGCGCGGCAGGTGCAGTTCACGGTGCCCTTCAGTCGGGAGCCCTGACCACAACTTACACGGCATCGCAGGGGTTGCTGCTGATGATCCCCAATATGTACAAAATTGCAGGTGAATTGTTGCCAGCAGTATTTCATGTGAGCGCCAGGGCGCTGGCAAGCCATGCACTCTCCATTTTTGGTGACCACAGCGATATTTATGCAGCCCGTCAGACCGGTTTTGCCATGCTTGCAGCGGGATCGGTACAGGAAGAAATGGATCTGGCCGGGGTTTCCCATCTCTCCACCCTGAAATCGCGGGTTCCGTTCGTTTCGTTTTTTGACGGTTTCCGTACTTCGCACGAGATTCAGAAAATCGACCTGATTACCACCGAGGATATGCTTCCCTTGGTCGATATGGAAATGATCAAGGAGTTCCGCAACCGGGCCCTGAATCCCGAGCATCCGGTAACCCGCGGTTCTGCGCAGAATCCCGACATTTTCTTCCAGGCCAAGGAATCATCCAACCGTTTCTATGATGCAGTTCCCGACATCGTGGAAGGGTATATGCAGGATATTACCCGGCTAACCGGAAGGGTGTACCACCCCTTCATGTATTATGGCGCTCCCGATGCTGAAAACATCATCATCGCCATGGGATCGGTAACTGAGACCATCAGGGAAACCATCGACCACCTGGTCGGCCTGGGCAAAAAGGTAGGGCTGATCGCAGTGCACCTTTTCCGTCCTTTCTCCCCGAAATACTTTTTCAACGTGCTTCCCGGCACTGTAAAGAAGATTGCCGTGTTAGACAGGGCCAAGGAACCGGGGGCTGAAGGGGAACCCCTTTATCATGATATTAAGTCGCTCTTCTATGGTACAGACCATACTCCTGTCATCGTGGGAGGTCGTTACGGGCTGGGTTCAAAGGACACCACCGCCGCCCAGATTCTTTCGGTTTATGAGAATTTGGAATTAGCCGAACCTAAAAACGACTTTACCATAGGGATCGTGGATGATGTTACTTTCAAGTCACTGCCCCAGAAACCTGAAGTCGATCTTTCCCCCAAAGGTACCTATCAAGCCAAATTTTATGGTTTGGGTTCGGACGGAACGGTGGGAGCCAATAAAAACTCCATTAAGATCATCGGGGAAGCTACCGATAAATATTGTCAGGGTTATTTCCAGTACGATTCCAAGAAATCGGGAGGATTCACCTGTTCTCACCTTCGTTTCGGCGATCATCCGATCCGTTCAACCTACCTGGTGACCACACCCGATTTTGTGGCATGTCATGTACCGGCCTATATCAACCTGTACGATGTGCTGAAAGGACTCAAGAAGGGGGGCTCTTTTCTGTTGAACTCCCTTTGGGATGCAGAGGAGACCTGCCAGCGGATTCCCGACAGGATGAAGAAGTATCTGGCTGAAAATGAGATTAACTTTTACATCATTAACGGGACCCAGCTTGGGGTCCATC
>CAZLDP010000066.1:0-9619 GCA_964558145.1 uncultured Prolixibacteraceae bacterium
TTTCAGCGCTGTACCCTCCTCCCAGGCGGGCCCTGGCGGTGGGAAGATAGCCGCTGTTACGGCACGAAAGCTCCACAATGAAAGTCAGAATAGCCTTGCTCTTTGCCTTGATCATCAATCCATAATCGACAAACAACTCAAAAGGATTCGTGGCGATGGCAATGTCGCCCAGACGAATTACGTGGATTTCAGTGGGTTGTACGGGATCGGCCTTGTGAAACGGGAGGTTGGGAGGATCTATTTCCGGAAGGTTCACCTGAGCAACTGTATGCCTGAAGATCACCTTCTCCGAAATATCCTCCCTAACATAAGGGAATACTTCGTCAATGGCCTTTACCATTCTGTTGGCCAGTTCCTGACGGGCAGTGATCCCTTTGCGTTGCAACATCTCCTTTTCGGCCCGTTGATAAATGTATTCGTGATTCACAGGGGTTATATCACCTGCCGCCCCCAACTGAAAGAATGCGTAAACCTGGTCTCCGTATTTTTTCCGGATGTTCCCGCGTACCTCGTGGTAAAAATCCGCCGAAATGAATCGGGTTCCATCGGTGACCTGGGCGGTTGCAGTGGAATTGATGACCATACCGGTGAGCTCCCGGTTTTGATCCCAGAAAAAAAGCATCGGCACCTGAATGTCTTCTGTCCCTTCATAATGCGAAAAATCCTGTTCGTAAGCCCCGTACATCTGTGCCTTTCCGTTGGAACGCACCACCCGGCGGTTATGCCCGAGGAAGGCATGTCCAAGTCCCCATGAAAAACCTCCCGGCATCCGGTTTTGCCATGCTTGAACAATCGCTTCGGCGACCCTCTCAATGAAAAAGGTTTCGTAAAGGGATGGAGTCATCACCTCCTGATCATCGGAAGTATCGTACAAGTCGCCAAATTCGTCATCGGCCACTCCCGGCGCAGTGTGGGTATGAGTAGCATTGAGGAACAGCTTGGAGGAATCAAAGCCAGTCAATCGGCCGGCAATTACTTTCTGAAGCCTTTTTTGAGTCTGCTCCCTGATGTTGAGCAAGTCGCAGGAAACCATAATGGCTTGTTCCACCACCCGGTTTCCATTGCGTGTCTCCAGGGCAAGTACCGTGGCCATCAGTGGGTCCTGCACCTGCTGGGATATCCGCTTGTATTTTTGCCCGGTGAGCGCAACAGGTTTTTCCGGGGTAGTGTCGGCACAGCCCCAGCCGATGTAAAGCTGACCTGCAACAGAACCTGTGGTTTCAGAAAAAAAGGAATCCTGGTCCGCTGCCATAAGCGGGAAAGAAAAACCTCCGGCAATACCAGCCGCTGTCACTTGTTTCAGGAATTTTCGGCGGTTGGTCATTTCATTACAATATAACAATATGGTTGATTTACTTCCATGCCTGGTTTGAATAGTTTGTGACGCGAATGGAATGAACCGACTATCTTTTGGTTTCAAACAAATTGTAAGACAAACGAAATGAGAGTTGCGTCAACTCCGAACTCCGTTTGAAGATATTCATGGTAATATTCTGATTGGTATAATACCTGAATTCAAAACTTAACCTTTTGTAGTTGTATCCCGCCCCGAACAAAGCCCTCGATGAAGTTGAAAAGCCGGAACGGTAGGTCTTTGAAAACTGAATGTAGGAATCCTTCATAATGATATGAGGGACAAAGGCAGACCTTACAAACAGCCGGTGATCCTTGTTGATGTTCATGTAATGGGTGATTCCCACAGGAAATTCCATCGTCGAATAGTCAACCCTGCAATCTTCGTTTGATGTAACATCAGCATTCAAGAGGCGATCAGTTACATAGGAATAAAGGTTCATCTCGGCAAAGACTCCCCATTTGTAAAGGTTGAAGGGCAAAAGATATTCCAATTCAGCGCCATACCCTATGGTGTTTTCCTTCGAGAAAAGCGCATTGGGCAATGCATCGGAAAACTCCTCAATGTTAAACTGCATGGTATTGCTGTTAACACCCGCCTTGAATCTGAGACTTCCTTTTTTAACCTGTGAACTTTTAAATACCTTACAATCTGCATTCTTGCACGCATGGTACCTGACAAAGTAATCCACCAGATCTTTTTGGGTATAAGAGACTTTCAGGGATTCACCGGGTTTGCCACAGGAAAGATTCTTTCTGAGTTGCTCCTTGTAGGTGTTGTTGTAGAAATACTGGGAAACTATGTTGGGAGTAATCTCCAGAGCGTATTTTTTATATACCAGGGGCTCAATCGCCGATTCAGGATACCGGTAAAAAAACAGGGTCATCCCCTGATCATACCAAGTGTACAATGTGGCCAGTTCCCCCTCAACCAGCACCTTCAGAAAGGCATGCCCCTCTTCCCACTGCGAAAGGGTATCACTGAGACTTTTTATTCTGCTGGGAGAAACATCCACTGCAATCAGCGCCCTGATACATTTCATCTCTCCTTCTACACCAAATTCTTCGATCTTCGACAATTCGATGTCATAAATCGTTTTGTCATCCTTTAGTTTGTACTGAAACGATGAGGTGGATTCCTCCTGCCCAACATTCCTGATCAGACACTCGGTTCTTTCTTGTTTGTTGTTGATAAGATAACCTTCCTTGAACACAATTTGCCCTGAAGCATAATTAATCGCAGCCAGCAAAATCATTGTCGTTAGTATATACCTGAGCTTCATATTTTATGAAAATTTGAATACGAATATAAATGTTTAGCTTGTGTTTCGATGCTTAAAATAAGTAAAAAAACAAGGGAATTGTTACAATCCGAAATAGGGTTGAGTCACTTTCCAGGCTCCTTTCGTAAAATCGGGAAAGGCTACCGGTTTCTTTTTCTGTATCGAAATTCCCGACATTTCCACAAGGGCGCTCATCGCCACTGAATCATATACGCTCAGGGGTGTGGGCCCCTTGGTGCGGACAGCCTCAATGAATCTGTAAAGTTCAATGAAATCGGTGCCTCCATGGGATCCGCTTTGGTCCGCTTCTTTCCACCATTTGTGAAGGTACCTTTCTTCATAAGGTTTCCAGGCTTCCCACTTATGGTATTCGGGCGATTTCCCGGTCAGATAAATGGAGGATTTTTCCTCATCGTACACCCCGAGGGTTCCCTGAAGCATCCACCGGTTGGAGTAGGGTCTGGGAAGTTGCATATCGTAATTGACCACGATGGTCTTTCCGTGGTAGGTTTTAAGGATCGATGTCACAATATCGCCCTGCTTATAGCGAATATTTGCATTGGGATGATCTTTCCCGAATTTTCGGGTCATGTAGTCGTTGATCCCCTTTGATGCCGAGGCAGTGGAATAGATCTCAGTGATGACATCCCCGCAGTTGATATCCAGCCAGCTCAATACCGGTCCTACTCCATGAGTGGGGTATTGATCGCGGTTATATTCAATAAGGTATTTGGCAGGCCACCTCTGCTCTCCCGTTTCGCTGTCAAAAAACCAATGATCGATGCAGTCGTGGGAATGGGCGCAATGACAGTGCACAATTTCGCCCAGCAATCCTTCCCTGACCATATTCAGGAGTGCCAGGTTGTCTCTCCGGAAGCTCCAGTTCTCAAGCATCATACAAGGGATTCCGGTCTTTTCCGATGTTTCAGTCAGCCGCCAGCAATCGTCAACGGTCAGTGCAGCCGGCACTTCAATGGCCGGGTATATTCCCCTTTCCATGGCAAATACGCCGATCGGTGCATGGGAATCCCAGTAGGTCGCAATGATGACTGCATCCAATTTTTCCTTGTCCAGCATCTCCTTCCAGGTGGAGGCATGATTCTGATAAATCCGGGGGGTCTGCCTTCCGGCATTCCGGCACAGCGAAGCCGCCCTTTCAGTTCTGTCGCTGAACAAGTCACACACTGCCGTGATTTCCACATCCCTGATATTCAATAATTCCGACAACAGTCGCGTACCCCGTTTACCGGTACCGATCACACCTACCCTGACACTCCCTTCCCCTCCGGAAATTGTTTCCGAATCAGCCAAAAGCGGATCGCCAATTCCTACAAGCAGGGAAGCGGCAAGTGAGTTTTTTACGAATTTTCTTCTTGTCAGACCGTTCATTTGATTTGATTTTTTCACTGGTTAAAAAACGCTAATTAAGCTCAACTGTAAATATAAGTTTAAAACACAGGAGTTCATTCCGGGAAATCAAAAATTAAGTCTGCATTTATCCGGCAACTTCACTTTTGGGGTTAACAATGCCTGGAAAACCCATGATGTTCATCAACCTGAACCGGTTCATTAATGAACTGCCCCAAACCTTCGATCCTTACAAATACGACCCAAACCCAATCGCAAAGCTCGCGAAACTTGCAGGGATGAAATACATCGTGTTCACCACCAAACACCACTCGGGTTTCTGCATGTGGGATACCAAAACCACTGAATTCAAAATCACCAATATTCCATACGGGAAAAACCTTATGAAAGTATTTGTGGAAGGTACCTGGAAAGCCGGACTTGCGATAGGTTTTTATTACTCACCGGAAGATTTCAAGTTCCTCCGCGACAACAGTGTAACAATTAACCGGGGAGAAGTCAAATTAGATGGAAAAACTGAGTCGGCATATAACGACCTCATCAGGAGGCAGACCCGCGGAGCCCTCAACACTCCCGAGCAAACCATTCCGGGAGCAGGCACCGATGCCCTTTGGGAATCTTGTATCACCATGGGGACACAGTGGCAGTACAAACCAACGACAACCTCAAAACGGGAGGCAGGCTGATCGAATTGCTCATTGAAACCAGGGCAAAATGGGGCAACCTTCTGCTCAAAATCGGCCCCATCCCAACGTGTCTTGAACAATAATATTAGCCTGAAAGGGAAACTACTAAAAAAGGGAAATTCCCCTGTTGTGAAAGTTGACTTTGAATACCGCCCTTACGCCGGATTCGTTGAAAACCTTTACAGTACATCCTGGCACCGGAGCCCGTTGACCGAACTTTCTGAAAACAAAGACTTTTCAACAGAAACGAATGAAGTTCTGAAGCCGGAGGAATATGAATACAGGGCAATTGTGGTCCACCCCAGGATGACCGTCTATGGTGATATAAAAAGGTTTAAAACGAAATAAAACTTAAACAAATTTCAATCAATATTTACGAACAGCTCTAATTCTGGCAATTATCTGATTAACAATATCTTGCGGTCAAATATTTTCAATTTGGGTTAAGAGAGCTGTTTTATATTAAAATGTTATTGTTTTAGTTTCATTACCAAATGTATAAAAGGCGGTATTATCGCATGCACCCTCCCCGTAATCAATGCTCCAGGTTTGATTTTTGTTGCTTTTGAAAGAAGCTACCCCGCTGACAAACTGCCTGCACGATACACTGAAAAGCAACGGATTGTTTTCCTGGGCTGTCCTGATGATTTCATAGCCGTCGGCAAAACGGGAAGTGAGTTTCCCCCATAAAAGAATGGTGTCATCTTCAAAGGTCGCGGCATTGCCGGCATTATACCGGCAGGTGAGTTTTGCTTTATGCCTGATTTCTCCCTGATTGCCGGGAAGTTTGATCACCACCTCTTCATCGAGGGTGGCAACACCCGATAATAATTGTTCATCGAGGGTAATCACCTTGTTGATATCTCCGCTAAACTTGTAACCACCGGAGCCAAATTCAACCACTTTCAGGGAAAGATTCAATTGATTACTGGCCGAAAATGAACCCGTTACAAAAATTTTTCCCGAATACAGCACACTGTCGGAAATGGTGCATCCCTGTCCAAAATCAATGGTGACTTCCCACGGGGTCATGCTTTTGGTAATTGTAATCACAGGACAACCTTTCGACAAAATCTGATTCTCAGTCAAGCCTGACTTCAGTACCATAGGCCGGAAGTCAAGCAATCCCACCAGCATATGATCGATGCCAAGGAGCATTTCATCAGCTTTAATCACCTGATTAATCAGCATCGCGTCAGGTTCATCACCCGGTTGATCTTTTTGACAGGAGAACAATATTGCTGCAGTCATTATTACAAGGAGAAAATACCTAAAAGCTTTCATAATAGAACAGATTAAAGTATACAGACCATAAAATTACGCAAATATTCATTTAAACGTCTCTCTACCTGCTAATATTTTCAATCTTTTGCAAATCAAACGAGAAAAAGAGCATCCCGTATAGATTAAAACTTCAGTTATTAAGCGCTTTTCAATCCTTGACCGCATTGCTTACAAAAACGAAACGTGGTTAGAAGTTGAAGATAACCTTGACTCTTTATGGTTATCCGTGTGTTGTTCTATATGTGGTAGTATTTACGATACAATGAAAATTGGGTTAATCGAGTCCGGCACACATTCCGACTCATTGATATTCAGACAGGTTCATCGACATTTTCATCAAACACAATAAAATTGAAAGGGCAACAATCCGAATAGAATTCCCAAGATGATCATCAACCTGCACCGCAGGATAACACCGCTCACGATAACGGAATAGGGAAAAAGTAAGCGCCCAGTTAACTGTATTTAGCCGGCGCCCGATTTTTTCCTTTATTCGTCGGAAAGTATTTTGTGAACCTGATATGCAGGGTGATCAGCTTTGATTTTGTTCAGCCGGTCGGCGATTCTATTAACGTGGGGATCAAATTGTTGAAATACCTGTTTGATACCAGTCCTTCGCAAAAACTTGTCATTTCTGGTTATTGCACTTCAGGCAGGCAAGGAATAAAAAGTTTTTCTCAAACTGGTGACCTTGCCGGTCTCCTCTAAAAACAGACACTCAATCCATTGAAACTACCCGTTGAAGAGCCTGCAGGGAGTGTGTGTAAGTTAAACGCTGTCCGGATTTTCATATATAAGTATCTACTTTTCTATGAATTCGAATCGTGTTGAAGACATATACCACGAACCTCCTGAATTCACCGCCCTTAGTTCCTGGCTCCTCAGTGCATTGGAAACTTTATAGATGGTATCAACAGGTAAGCTTGATTCGCCTTTTGATTTTGAAAACAATTCAAAAAGTACCCTGCCATCCATTTCTTTGGGGATTTCCAGTCCAAGAAGGTGCAGAATAGTGGGAGCCAGGTCAACGTTGCCTGAGGCCATGTTGCTTTGATAGCTGGTTTTAAAACTTGGGCCGTAAGCAACCATGTTGATGTTCACCTCGTAGGGACTTGATCCCCCATGGCCTGCGATCCCGCGCGAATACGACTTGCCGGGATAACCAAATTCATTCACATCATCATTCCATGCCATATCAATTAGGATATCTGGGCTGCGGTCCTTGTGATCATAATTTGCCAAAGCCATTGAAAAAGTCCCTTTTACGGTGCCCTCTGCCACATCGGTACCCACTGGTTTGGTAAATACCGCACCCACCCAGGGCTGTTCCATCAGTTCATTGGCAATTGCCTCAACCTTTTCCTTCTCCTTTACATAGATTGCGCCACCCACAACAATAACATCTGTTGAAACAGGGCTTTGTTTCAATCCTTGTTCAACCAAAAACGAAGAAATGCTGTTTTTGCCAATGTACGTTATGAAGCCATGGTCGGTGCTGATCAGAATATCGACTTTAAGCCCACGTTCTTTAATTAAGCTGATAACCCGCCCTAATTCATTATCAGCATACTTGATCGATTCAATGGTCTCAGGTGCGCCAATACCTTTGATATGTGCCGTTTCATCGGGATCGGTAAACCAAAGGATGCTCACAGCCGGGGCATCGGCCGATAATCCATAATGCATATAAGCATTGGTAATCCAGGTATACTTTTGATATTCCCCTTTACCTGAAGCGGGAATGGCTCCCGCAACCTCTTCCAGTTCTGGCTGGAGCGTTGCTGGTAGAATTAGTTTGGGGTTCACAATGGCGCCATATGAAGCGGCAATGTGGTTTAAAAGGAACGATTGCCCAGTAGACCCCGTACTGAAAACCATTAGGTTTTTTCCGTTATCCCGCAATACTTCGGCAAGTGTAGGAGAAGTGAACAACTGCCCGTTGGTTTCTTTTACAATCCGCATAAGCTCCGATGCCTCACCGGTATTTAAGCCGCGAATGGAGTCAATTAGCGGAAAATAAACACTATTTCCCATCACGCCGTTTGTGGCTGGGTAGGCTCCCGAGGCAATCCCGGCTGAGTTAACCCTGGTAAGTGTAGGAAAAATACTGTGGTGTACCGGCACATAAGCTCCATTCGTTTTGAGCTGATAAGTATTGGGCATGATCTCTGGTGTAATGTAATCGTGACGTAATCCATCAAATACAACCAACAACACAAGATTCCCGTCCTCTTTTTTCCCCTGGCAACCGGTAAAGATAGTTGCATTCATGGCCAGAGCCGTGAATGCGATAACAAAGTTTTTAATTCTCTTCATCAAACTATAGTTTAACGTAAGTTCGACATAAAATTACATAATTATAGGGGTGTGCCCTGCATATAGGATGATTTAAAAATTTCACAATAATGTTCAACGATAATTCCTTGAGAATAAATCAATTTCAAATAATAACATCTGCCAATAACAAATAGAACACTATATCAAACTTTTACGAGTTGCATTGGTAAAAGTGCAAAAAAGGGGAGCCTTGACCACATTGGGCCGGGAATTTTAACATTCTTGTATCGAAAAGTAAGTGAGACCCTGTTTACGGGAGTTTGCGAGCCGGAAACAGATGGTCGAATTCATCCCGATGAACGTAGTTCAGAGGGATCTCCCTCGTTGAAAACTTTTTCAACTCCCGATGAGCGAAACGATATCGGGATCTCTTGTCAAAGTATAATTTTCAGGATCTTGTGAACTAAAAAGTGAGTACGTAGTGACACATTCGTATCAGGAACAGTTCAAAATTTAATATAATTTGTACCATAAGGATATCTCTGAGGGCGGGGAAGCATCGCATTTGCTTCGTCATCGTTAATAAACCGCTCTATTTCAGGATCCCATTTCAGCTTTCTGCCGAGTTGCATTGCGATATCGCTCAACAGGCAGACGGTTCCGCTGCGATGACCGATTTCAGTTGTTGAAATCGGTAATTTTCGTGTACGGATACATTCAAGCCAGTTCCCATGTTGATCTTCTGCCTTGTACAAATGTATTTCGTTTTCCTTGATCACAGAGGTGAGAATTTTCGGATCGCTGGCATCAAGCAATTTTGAATTTTTCTCAATGGGGACGGGATCACTTGTCGTAACTCTGTAATTTCCGGGCCCGGCGGCAATCCAACCTTCGGTACCTTCATACCTGACCAAGACAGGGTACTCTGAATTCGTATAACAGGTAACACCGTTTGCATATTCTGCTTTTACCATAAAATCACCATGAACATCCCAAAGTCCTGATTTCGGGTACTCTCCAACGGCTTCGATCAGAACAGGACCCGTATATTCAGTATCCATTCCCCATGCAGCCACATCGAAATAATGCTGGGCAGTGCCGGTAATAGCACCTGCCCCGAACTGATGACGTCGGAGCCAGCCTGGGCGACTGTAATCGTTTTGAGGGTGTACCCCAATTTCGGTATAGTACACCTGTGGTGTGGAACCGAGCCACATATCGTAGTTCAGGTTCTTCGGAACAGGCATTTCAGCTCCTTCCGGACCTGAAGGATCACCCGGGAAACCAATTCGCACTGTGTGTAAACGGCCGATCCTTCCGTTCCGGACCAATTCGGCAGCAATGCGGAACTGGGGTGATGTGCGGTGT
>CAZLDP010000067.1:0-9584 GCA_964558145.1 uncultured Prolixibacteraceae bacterium
CCATTCTAAACAAGTATACCTTCTCCAACTATGTGGTGCAGCGTCCTCCTGGAAAATACTGGGTGGCCGTTCAGGATGCCAATGATTGTGTCCCGATTTCCGGAAGCTACATGATGGCGTACTGGAAAACGGTTCAAGTGATCGACGATAATGAACCTTGGGATATCACCACCTTGGAAGGAACTCAGTTGGTAACCAGTTGCTTTGGCCAGGAAGACGGAAGGATTGTCTTCTCAATTGGGGGCGCGAATCCCTGGGAGGATGGGTACACCGTAGCCCTTAACGGGATGTATGTGGGCAGAATGTTCGAATACGACAGCGATGTGGAAACTTTATGCCAGGGTGTACCCTGTATGAAATCGGTGCTTGCTCCCGGAACTTATACATTTGTTATCAGCGATGCGAATGGTTGTTCTACCACGAAAGAATATACCATTACTCAACCCAAACAGATCAAGTTTACCGTCGATCATACCGATGCAGGTTGTGATCAGGCGGTGGGTAAACTCTGGATTGCTTCTGTCGATGCCAGCACCGGTTCCGGCGATATATCAACGTGGGAGTGGAGCTATTCCACCGATCCCAGTTGGACCGATCCTGAAGCAATCAGCGAGTGGTTCCCGCTCGACTATCATGCGGAAAATCTTCCTGCCGGTGTTTATTATGTGAAGGTTAAGGATGGGAATGGCTGTGAACAGGAATGGATCAACGAAGTGAACCACGATGCGGCGATAAAGATACTCACCACGGTGTTTGATCTGGTTTATGATCCTATCAAATGCTTTGGCGATGCCACTACCGCAAGAATCGTCCTCGTTTCGGGCGATGCCAACCATACTTTTAACTATAAGGCTGAAAAATGGGTTGGTTTTCGTTGGGTAACTGTTTCTACAGGTCCTGATGGTTGGCAGACCAGCAACAGTTTCAGTAATCTCACCGCTGGTTTGTACAGATTTTCAGTGAAGGATTTAACTGCAGCAAACTGTGTGGTCACTTGGAGGCAGTTTATTGAAAATCCCTTCCCGCTCAATATTGACGTACTTACTTACAACACCAGGCCACCGAGCTGCCCGGGTAACAACGACGGGAATATTTCTGTGAGGGCATATGGCGGAAGGCCTTGGGGTACCAGTACCTATCAATTCGCCATTGATGACCGTCCGTTCAACTTCGCCAGTGAGATCAGCAATTTCGCTGCCGGAGCAGGTGAACACACCATCTATGTGAAAGACTCTGCCGGCTGTGTCAGCTATGTCAAGGTAAGACTTCCTGGAGGAGAGAACATGATTGATTTCCAGGACAAAATCTATGTGCAGTGTACCAACGACAGTGTGAACCTTTTCAATGCCCAGGCATTTGATTGGTGGTGGATGCAGGTCGGTTTGGACAAGGGTTACCTGTTAGATTACGACTGGTATCTCTGGGAAAACCATGTGGGTGACGAAGATCAATACGACTGGATCTGGGTATGGACTTCCGGAGGCGACTGGGTAAGAATGCCTTACCAGGGTAATATCTACTCACGCAATCCGAAACTTTACATTACCCAACAGCCTTGGACTGTGAAGTCAGACATCGTGGCTACAGGTGAAGTGGTGGGACATAATTCTACTTTTAAAGCCGGAACCTACTTCCTGGTTGCTAAGGACGAGTGGGGATGCTACTCCAATGTCGACACCATCCAGATTATTGAACCTGAACCGCTGGAAGTAATCGTATCTAAAGAGGATGCCGGTTGTTTCGGAACATGGACCGGAAAGATCAAAGCGGAAGCCTTTAACGGCCAGTGGCGCATACCTTCGCCTGCAATCTTTGATCCCAGATATCAGTATGTGCTGGTCAATCAGCCTGACATCTTCTCCCATCCGACATGGGCTACCACTCAGGTGACATGGACCGATTTCAAGAATGAAAATGACTTCCTCAACGACAGCGTATTGCTCATTTCGGTACAGAAGGGAACTTACTGGCTTGCCGTACGTGATTTCTGCGGTATCCACGATCCTTCACTGGTCTTTGTTACATCGGAACCCATCGTGATCGATGGTAAAGATCCGATTGTAGCCACTCCGGTTGTCACCAATGTCTCCTGCTTCGAAGGTAAAGATGGAGCCATCTTTGCTACTGAAGTTGCCGGTGGATTTGGCGGTTACAGTTACGAACTGGAGTTGGTCGAAGTAGCCAAACCGAATCCTGCGACTGGATGGCCTTTGAAAAACAAGACTGGAAGCTTCCTGAATCTGGCAGCCGGTACCTACAAGCTGATCGTGAAAGACTCGAAGGGATGTGCTCCTTTTGAAAAGGTCCTTACGGTCACTCAACCCGACAAACTGGTTCTTACCCTCGAAAAGGCCAATCCTTCATGCTTCGGCGCTGAAGACGGAATTATCAGGTACATCATTACAGGTGGAACCCAGCCTTACAAGGAATCGACCAACAATGGTCAGAACTGGTTTACCATTCCTGAAAACAAATTGTCTACCACCGTATTTGACCGTCGTGCTGCTGCCGGTACCTATAAGGTGATGATCGAAGACGCCCATGGTTGTAAAACCGAGGCCACCGTTACTTTGGCTGAACCTGCTGAACTGGGTCTTGTCCTGAAACTGGAAAAGAAAGTTTCCTGTGCCCAGGAAATAAGCTGCAACACCACTAACCCGATAGCAGACGGCGTGATCAAAGCTACTGTTAGCGGTGGATGGAATGCTGCAAATGATGGCTTCAATTATTATGTGATAGGGACCAAGGGTAAGCAGAGAATTGTTAAAACCCTGGATAAGACCGGAACGGCTGAATTCACCGGCCTTAACATCGGCGAATGGAGTTTCAAACTTTATGAATGGAATTCCTCTTTTGCATGGGGTAAGCCATACATTATGAATCCTGACTATGCCACTGCTTATGCAGGAGGTTTCCCGAGTGAATACCAGAATCCGGATACTACCAACTGTGTGAAGACAGGTAAGCTAACCATGGTCTCCTACGATCCGATCAACTATTCAGTACAATATGTGGATGTGAAGTGCCGCAATGGCAAGGACGGTGAGATCCGTATTACCAATGTCACCGGTGGCGCAGGACCCTATAGGTTCATGATCCAGGGACCTGCCGACAACAGCGCATTGAATGGTGTATGGAAAGATCCGGCTAAAAAGACCGATAACTTCTATACCTTCAAGGGTCTGCCTTGGGGACATTACAATGTCTTTGTAAAGGATACCAAGGATACTCCTGCATTGACCGACGATTGCGTGGTATGTCTGGAAGCCGGTACCATCCACAATCCTGATTCACTTGAACTGGTTGTGAAACTGGTTGACAATGCCAAATGCTACAATGAGGCCTCCGGTAAAATTACCCTCCTGGCTAAAGGTGGTGTGGGCGGTTACAAATATGCTGTTGCCCTTGCCAGTGAAGTGGAACAATATCTCTTCCCGCTTGACGATGCAGCCTTTGTGAACAAGCTGCCTTGGCAGGATTCACCCGACTTCAATGTGAAGGCTGGTGTATGGATTGGTTATGTGAAAGATGCCAACAGATGTATTCAGGGCCATTCGACCAATGCTCAGGGTGTCAGAATCATGAATCACCGTGTGGTTGTACTGGAACCCCTTGAAGTGGTTGGTACTGCTACAAGCGGAACGACGATGGCTACTGGCTTGGTGGATTGCTTCGGCAATGCGACCGGTTGGATCCAAGTCACCTCTCTGACAGGCGGAAGCGGCGCAGGATGGTCTGCTCTTGTTACCGGTAAAGACTATACCGGAGCTGAAGTGAGTAAACATTACGCAAATGTGAGTCTTAAAGGAGATGCTGCCAAACTTACAGGTTTAAAAGCCAGCACCAATGAGAAGGATCCTACTAAAGTACCTGCTGCTGAAAAGTATTCTGTGGTGTTCTACGACAGCCATGGTTGTGCATCTGCTCCTGTTCTTGTTGCCGTGATGCAGCCTGAAGCTTTTGAAATTGAAATTTATGTAACCCAGGATGCTTTCATCTGTGCCAACGATAAAGCTGGAATATTTGAAATCCGCGTACTGAGTGGAGGAACAGTTCCTGTGATCTACCGTTATGAAGCTTGGGAAGGTACGGTCAAGAAGATTGACTCACCGTGGGGCGCTGTGAATGCCTTCCAGGGCGAAGCCGGACTGTTATACAAAGCTTGGGCAAAAGATGCCAACGGTTGTGTGGCCTATGCCGAGAAATTCGTCGAAGAGCCTGAAGAGGTGAAGATTGTTTCGATTGAAGACCTGACGTGCTATGGCGCCGACAAAGCTTCTGCAAAAATTAAGGTTACAGGTGAACCCGGACGTACCTTTACGGTGAGTTATAAGAAGTTCCCCTATCCTGAAAAATGGACAGAAGTGACGGGTTCGTTTACAAGTGAAAAAGTGATTACCGGTTTGACCTATGGCGATACCAGTGATCAATATGGCCATTACAAATTCAAAGTTACGGATAACATGGGTTGCTCCGTGGAGAGTGCACAGGTAACCTTCGTACCGGTACAGCAGCCGCTGACTATCACGCTGTGCTGTGTTGAAGAGGCTGAATGCACTGGTTCTATCAGGCCGACTGTTACCGGTGGTACCGCTCCTTATGTGGTCACTTTGAATGATGAGCCTGCCACGTTACCTGTTGAAGGAGGTTCATTCGTCCTTCCCGGTGGTGAATATACAATGAAGGTCGTTGACGCCCATGGTTGTGTTGCTACAGCTACGTTCGTCATCACTACTAAGCCTGTTGTAAGAGAACTTACTGTTCATGCCTATAAGGGTGAAACCGGATTGGCAAAGGATACCGAAGCCGGATTGGATTCTCTCCTTGCAGTAGGTGTTCATACTTTCAAATATACCTTTAACGAGTGTGAGCGTACGCTGATTGTTACTGTGGTCGACGACCTGGTACGTACTGCTACTATCACTTCTCTCCAGAACGATGCTACCCTGTTGGGTAAATACCGCGAAATCACGGGTACCGTTACCGCAGTAGTTCCTGGAGCAGGTTACTTTGTACAGGATGCTAACGCTCCTTGGAGTGGAATTTACGTGGCCGATGCTACTCTTACAGTTGTGGAAGGAGTGGGCGTGAAAGTCGAAGGTACTACGTCAGAAGTTGACAAGGTAACTACCCTGACTGCGGCTAAATCGCAGATGGTTTCTGCTCCGCTTACAATCACTCCGCTGGAAATGGCTGATCCTGCCGCTGCTAAGAATGAAATGTACGAAAGTGTCCTCGTTATTGTCAAGGGCGCCCGCTTTATGGGAACTCCTGCCGCTGACGGAAGCTGGGAGATCAAGACAACTGACGCGCTGAAACTCACCGTCAATGATTGGCTGTTCTCCTACGTACCTGTAGACGGACACTTCTACAACGTCACCGGTGTGGTGAATGGAAAAGCTGATCTCTATAAACTTGAGCCTAGAAAAGCAGCTGATGTGGTAGACCTCTCTACTTCAACACCTGTGATCGACGTGAACAACTTGCAGTTCAAAGTTTATCCTAACCCGTTCAGCGATGTGCTGAATATCGACAACAGTGAAAAACTGACCCGTGTCACGGTAACCAACATTGCCGGTCAGCGTGTAATCGATGTACAGCATCCTGAGCGTGTTATCCGTACTTCTAATCTGGTTAGCGGTGTCTATGTCGTTACCCTCTTCACCGAGGAAGGCATTGCCAAATCAGAAAGGTTGGTAAAAAGGTAATACCGAATTGATTGATTAGAAAGGGGGAGCCGGAAGGTTCCCCTTTTTTAATGCCTTTTTTTCAGGTTTTTTGTACATGCCGGCAGCCTAACTGCCTAATCTATGTGGGCTGAAATAAGTTGTCCCTTCGGGACGCAAAGGAAATCTCATCCTTCCCAAAGGAATAGCTATTAATTTCCTCTCTACCGGACTTTAAGCCGCGTAGCCGCGACATCCCTGAAACCGTAAATTAAATCCGGTCGATCCGGTGGGTGAATTTATAGAAATAATATTTAAGGGGATGGGTGTATTTTAGCTGTTTCCAAGGTCTGCTACTGTGGGGAAGGTGCAGCACCCCATTTTCGCGGACGAGGTAGTTCACGAAATTTAACCGGTGCGATGTCCGGCTGATATGGATATCGAACCAGTCTTTTTTTGCGGATAGTTTCGCAAAATCATATTTTTTCAGGAATTCTACGGTGATCAGTGTACAGCAGAAACTTAGACTCCGTGAGGTTTTGCCGACTGGAGAATTCTCTTTTTTAACATGGGCGTATGGGAAGTTGTAATTTCCTTCCCTGTCTAATGTGATCACCCCGATCAGACCCGGATTCTCTAATTTACGGGCAAGTTCCGTTAGTTGGCCAATGGTTTCTTCTCTGATCACAACATCCGACTCGATAAGGATTAGGGGAACGTTTTGTTCCAGCGCCATTTTCTGGGCAATCTGTAGCACCAGATTGTAGTTGGGCGAAGGAGTACTGGTGTGATCTCTGAGATGGATGAGTGTGTAATTGTATTTTTCGCGGTGGTTTTCCAAGAATTTTTCTGTTTCTCTGCCGCTGAAATCGTTGAATACGACATATTGGAAATCTCCCGAGGCCTTTGAAACGGCTTCAACGGTCATTGCAGTGGTTTCAAGCGAATCTTTTACCGGGGTGACAACGAGAGCTTCCATGGATTACTTGCGGTTAAAGTCGCGTGAATAGGCCTGAGCAGCAGGCATCACCAAGATATCGTCGATGTTGACATGGGCTGGGCGAGTAATTACAAAGTGGATGGTTTCCGCTATGTCACGTGCGAAGAGCGGGGTGAAACCTTCGTAAACCTGGTTGGCTTTGGCCTGATTACCTCTGAACCGGACCAATGAGAATTCAGTGCGAACCGCACCGGGGCTTACCGAACTCACCTTTATGCCGTGCTTCAGCAAATCGAGGCGCATTGCCTTGGTCAGCGACTGTACCGCGTGTTTGGTGGCACAGTAAACATTTCCCATTGGATAGGTCTCTTTGCCCGCGATCGAAGAAATATTGACAATGTGGCCCGATTGCCGGGCAACCATTCCGGGTACAATTTTGCGGGTCACATACAGCAATCCTTTGATGTTGGTGTCGATCATCTGGTCCCAGTCGTCAGTGTCGCCTTCGTGGATCGCATTCAGGCCTGCGGCAAGCCCGGCATTGTTGATCAGGATATCTATTGAACTAAAGGCTTCAGGAAGCGTGTTAATCGCATGGTCTACCATTTGATTGTCCCTGACATCGAAATGAAGCAATTCGATGTCGCAAACAGAGGTAGTTTGAATTTGTTCGCGGAGGGCTAACAACCGTTCTTTCCGTCGGCCGGTAAGAATCAGGCGGTAGCCATGGCAGGCAAGCAATTCTGCCGTAGCTTCACCTATCCCGGAAGTGGCTCCGGTGATCATCACTGTTTTGTTCATGACAGACCCTTTACTTTAAGGTCCGAAATTAAAAAATTCCTGCCATACGATGGTAAATCCACCCACTTAATTACCTTTGTTTACAGGAATATCAAATAATCAACGCCATGAATGTAGGTGAAGGGGAGTCGACACTTTTCAATATCAATGCGATTGCCGAACCTGAAAGTATCGGGGAGGTCGTCTATACTTTAATGGTCAACCCGAATCTTTCGACCATCAATTATTTCAACGATTTCAGCGATCAGGCCATCACTCCTGATTCGGTAGGGAACGGTGACGGAGAAGAAGGGGGTTTCTTTGAACTGACAGGGACGAACCACTGTGTAACGATGACTACCCATGCTTTTCATCATCATCTTGAAAGCGATCCCCAGAAGGCCATCGAAATCCTTATCTCGCGTGCGGCCCGGAAAATGTTATGCTACGGCGCCAGGCCACAGGTTGTATCGGCTTTCCTTTACCATATTAATTTTGCCGATCCCCATGGGCATTTGATTGCCTCCGGCGCCCTCAGGGGACTTGAACGCGCTGCCCGTACATTTCAATTGATGGTTACCGACCGCAAGATCCGTTTCGACCATTTCAGGGGCCACGGACCTGTACCTCCTACGGTGATCGTGAGTATGATGGGTTTGGTCGACAAGGACCAGATCACTACACATGAGTTTAAAAACAAAGGGAATAATATTTTTATGATTGGGAAACCATCGGAAGATATCGGGGCTTCGGAATACCTTGAATTCTACCATGGAATTTCAGATTCGCCCCTTCCTGAGTTTGACCTCAATACCGAAGCAGCAATCCAGAAGGCGCTGGTAAAGCTCCATGAGCTGAAACTGGTGAGTAGCGCCAGCCCTGTGGGTAAAGGAGGACTTTTCTTTACTCTTTTGCGTGCGTCGTTCCCTAGAAGTCTGGGTTTCGATATTACCTCCGTGGCGGAAGTCCGCAGGGATGCCTTTCTCTTTGGAGAGTCCATGGGCAGGATTTTGGTTGACGTGGAACCTGACAAGGAAGACGACTTTGTTGATTTTCTTTCCGGTATGAGGATGCCCTTTTTCATGTTAGGCCATGTGACCCGTGGTGAAATCCGCATTGATGACGAGTCGCTGGGGTTTATCGATAAAATGAGCAACAATCTCTGATGGTACTTCCTTATCAAGATTCTCCAAAAGGTAAGAAACAACAGGTCAGGCTGATGTTTAACAATATTGCGGCCCGGTATGATTTTCTAAATCGTCTGTTGTCGTTTAGCATCGACCGGTTCTGGAGAAAGAAAGCCATTTCGTTGCTTCGTGATCTTTCTCCCCGAACCCTTCTGGATGTGGCTACCGGCACGGGCGATTTAGCTCTGGAAGCCCACAGCCTGAGACCGGAGAAGATCATCGGTACCGATATTTCGGAAGCTATGCTGGCGATAGCCCTCCGGAAGGTGAAACGCAAAAAGATGGAACACCTGATCGGATTTGTTCAGGGTGATGCTGAAAACCTCCCCTTTGAAGAATCGGATTTTGATGCGGTTGTAACTGCTTTTGGAGTTCGTAATTTTGAGGATATCCAAAAGGGGATTGATGAAATGTTCAGGGTGTTACGAAGCGGGGGACAGGTGGTAGTGCTTGAATTATCAAAACCCCTGAATCCTGTTTTCAGCGGTCTTTACCGGTTTTATTTTACACAGGTGTTGCCGGCCGTGGGCAGGTGGGTTTCAAACGACCGCTCAGCTTACCGCTACCTGCCCGATTCAGTGTATGATTTCCCCGACAGGGAATCGTTTGTAGCCATATTAGAGGCTGCAGGCTTCAAAAAGTGCCGTTTTTTTTCCTTTACAATGGGTATTGCATCAATTTATACCGGGTTTAAACCCTGATGGGAGTTTCCGGACAATAAAAAGCAGTTTTATTTGTTTATGGAATGATGGGAAAAGCAACTTCAATAAGGATTCTGAGCCTGGCTTTGCTGATTATGCCGGCTTTTGTAAGCTGGGGCCAGCAGGTGAAGCTGCAGCATCTGACCACCTTCGACGACAAATTTTTTCATTTTGGATTTACGCTGGGGGTTAACACGCTTGATTTCGCGGTCCGGAATTATTTTCCGATCGGGGAGAACGGAAATTTTGTACCCGACACCAGGTGGGTTCCTGAACCAAAACCTATCGGGTACACCGATACGGTCAGGGC
>CAZLDP010000068.1:0-9545 GCA_964558145.1 uncultured Prolixibacteraceae bacterium
GGCATAGTATGTAGTTGAATCTATGTATATATTTTTCTTGATGTTCTGTCTCTGGTAATCGCCATCTGTAAGTCCAAACTTTTGCACTGCATATATCCAGTTTTTGGCCTTATCATCAAGATATTTGACATAGAACAGCTTCCCGTCTTTCTTCACTATCTTGTGCACTAGGCCTTGTGCTTCATGGTCATGGCCTTCAAGCCACATCAGAGGTTTTGGGATCCATACCTTATCGCCGGGGCTGATTTCAAAGATGAAGCCATCAGCCTTCTTCCCTTTGTATTTGAACCCTTTCACATGAAGCTCATACCAGACTTCAACATCTTTCAAGCTGATCTTATCAGTTTCAACGACAAGAGATTCCCTTACATGTGTTTCATGAATCCTGTTGTGGATCCAAAGGCCATCGTAGATGACATGCTTTAGTTCGTAATCGTTTATCTTTTCTATCTTTTGAAATCTTTCAAATATGACTTCTTCGCCGTTTAGTATGATCCGGCTGATGGTGGCCTCCAATTGATTGCCGTATCCTTTACGGAGGCCAAAGTATTTCTCCCTCTTTCCGTCTTTCCTAAATCCAGCTGAAAAACGATTCTTATCCACTATGAACTTGTCGTCTTCTTCCCTTATAGTGATGTCAATAGTTTTTAGATTGCTGTTGTCATCTTCATAATGGACTGGCTTTTCATGGTGGACCCTCCTAAATCTACCTGGCGCAATTAGAAATGTTTTTGAAGTGAGAGTCCTTTTTTCAACTACTTCTTGTTCTCTCTCCACTCCTGAAAATTCATAGTCGTAGGACGCCAGGCGATCACTTCTTTTAAAAAATAAAAAATGTTTATGCCCTGGACTCAGTTTCCTTGATTGTTATTGCGAGAGAGTCCCCGTTCTCAACGGACTTTGTTGCAGAGAACTTATGCCTCATCAGCATGTTGCCCGCAGATGCGGCATCAAAGATCCCGACTTCGTTCACAGACAAGTTTCCAGTGAAATTAAAGGTCTTTTCCCATTTCGCCTTATAGTCCGCTTCATAGGTACATGTCGCAGCAGCCCTTGCGCCGCCGTTTGTTGTTATCTCTGTTGCAAGCGCAGTTTGGTCGTTTGCCTCTGCAGTTGTTCCACTGCCGAGGGCGATGTATGTGAAAGGAGTTGATGCGACCCCGTTCAAAAGTTTGGCTTTAATCTCTAATCCTTTATTCGTTATTGTTGCCATTTGTTTCACCCATAATACTTAGTTTTTCTTTTCCTTCTTCCTTGATCTTACCATCCTTGCTGATTACCTGCCAGCTGACAAGGTAATTAGCTTTAGATATTGATTTCATCAAAATCCTATCCTGCCTATCCTTGTTATTTTTTTCATAATTTCTTCGGCAATCCTATCGGGATCGCCATTACCCGAAATATTGAAAGTGTTGTGAATGGTGATATTTTTGCCACCCACTTTTGCTCCATCCTTGAAGGCCAGTATATTGTCATCAGGATGAAACTGGATTACATCCCCCTTGCTTGTGATCAGTGCATCATTTACTGAAGAATATCCTCCGCCATCCCCATAGAATTTCTGACCGTCAGCCTCAAAGCTGCAGACCTTGCCGGAGCAGGAGTTCCTCACAACGTTTGTGACTGTAGATGCCCACTGTGGTCCCATTGCAGCCACTACACCCGCATTTTCATTCCCCAAAACATTGTACCAAGCCATGCCAGGTGAACTTGAAGGGTCGCCTCCTGAAGAATAACTTTCATTATGCCCATCTGTTGTGTAGCTGCCGCTTTTGAAGGTCCTGCATCCCCCTTTCCCACCTCCACCTCCGGAAGCGTTTAGCATCTGCCTCACAGAGTCCATTGCGCTGTTCATGTATCCGATTGCAGACCCTGCGGTTTGGCCCAGCTGGACAATATCAGTCCCAGTTTGAGAGGTCTGGTCTTTGTACAATTTGAGAAGTTCTGTTGCAGTTTGCATATTTTGGGTGTTATTTTGAACTGCAAGCGAGTTATCTTTTTTGCTTTGCTGATTCTCTGTTTCTACCTTGGTGCCTTCACGAAGCCTTGCCAAAACATCAGCAGCCGTTTCAGTTTTAGGAGGGGGGGTAACAACAGTTCCTGGGCTAGACCATAGGCCCCTACTTGCAGCTTCGTATGGTGTATATGCCCCAGCTTTTTCATATTGCACCTGCTGACCTGCATAATCCCAAAGAGCCACACCGCCTGGACTTGTAGCCCTAATTCCAAAATCTATGACTTTATCTAGATGCAGATCTTTGATAATGATGTTAATCCTTGAAAGGGCATCTTCGATTATACCCAAAATATATGCCACCCTGTCGAAGGCATCGGCAAGTTTTGCGATTGCCTCCTCAGAGGAAGAGACACCTGTGAGATTCATTATTACGCCGCCAAGTTCAGAGCCAAGGCTAATCGCATGCGTAACTAGATTCCCAAAAGCATCTGCAAGTGGCTGCAGCTCGCCTGAATCAATCATAGCTGAAATCTTGTCGGCAATGTTTTCTAATGCCGGTGCTATGGCCCCGGTCAGTTCATTTCCAAAAAGAGTTTTTAGATTCTGGATCTGATTTTCATAGTTTGCAAATATCCCTGCTGTAGAATTCCGTAGTACTTCAGCACTACCACTAAAAGATTTTTCCATCTTTTGTGCAAGATAATCCATCTTTTGTGCAGCTGTCATTGATTTCATGCTGAGGGCATCAAGCACCACACCATTCTGTTCAAGCGTTGATGTGCTCCCGCTAAGCGCCATTGCAACTTGCTTTGTTGCAGATTCAAGGTCAATCCCCAAGGCTGACGCATAATCCTCCGCTGCCGACAAGAGCTTTAGCGATCTTTCATAATCCTTTGTTACACCAATTAGATTGTTGAAGCTTTTTCTAATTGAGATGTCATCAATAGATGTTAGTTCTGAATGCTGGCCTATTACCTCTTCAATCTGTTTTGAGTAGGACTGCATGCCTGCGCTTTTCAAAAGATTTGCTGTCTGTGACTGATACCTTGACTGCTCTACCGAGAGCTTCACCATCTCACGATTCAGATTTTGCACTGCGGCGATGCCATAAGTTGTGATGGCTGTAGCCATTGTTCCAATGGCGACTTCCGCCGCATGGCCCAAAGAATACATCGCCCCGCTGGCTTTGGATGTGCCCTTCTCAAGGCCGCCGAGTGCTGACTCGACGTTTTTTATAGGCCCAGAAGCCCTATCTTCGGCTGAGACAGTTATCCTGATGTTTTGCTCTTGCATGCTCTTTTCTCTTTTTGATCAGCTCTTCCGCCTGGATTCTCTTTTCTTCCTGGGTGTCTTCAGGATTCTGGTACAGAACATACCCCCTCACCAATCTTCTTTTTTCTAAGATTGTTAATTTGGGTATCTCCCATACTTTATAGCCCAGTTGATGCAGCACCTGCTCTTCAAGCAGTCTTGCCTTTACTTCCAGGCTCGGAACGAAAGGATTCTTTTATGTCACTTATTTCAAGGAGCTTTTGGACTAGGCTAGATATTGCCTTCGTCTTTCCAAACTTTTTGATTTCATCTGCGGAAAGTTTTGGCTCAACTGTATGGGCCGATAGAATCTCATATCCTTTTTGAGGATCTGAGAGCAGGGTTATTTCACCCTCTGGTATAGGTATGACCCTCGCTTCCTTGCCAGGCTCAATCTCTATAATGATCGCTTTCAGATCTCCTTTCTCATCCCGCTCATGCAGGAAGTATGATTTTTCTACTATCACTACAAACTCAACTCACCAGTTAGTCTTTGCAAATGGCGCTTCCCATAGCACATGGGCTGATGTTCCAGAGAATGAAAACTTGTAGCTCATCTTTGTGTCAAGCGGGAATACAGTGCTGTAGTCAGAAAATATGCAGTCAGAAAGGGTGATCTTTGCAGAATCAGATGCCTCGTCTGCATAGCTCTTGTCAATTACAATATCCTTTGCATCAAGCTTTTTGCTAGTAGAAGTTCCTCCAAGAACAAGCTTCTCTATTTCGTTTGCTGCAGCTGAATCTGGAACATATGCAGTTATTGACCCATTTATCGCATCAAACTTTCCAGAGTATGATGTCGATGGGGATCTTTCTGAAAGGCCGTGCCCAACGTCAACACCTCTAGAGATTGTGAATTCCAATTCTGTGATGTAAGTGATGCCTGTTATAGATCCAATGGAATATGTGAACTCGTGGGGCTTCCAAGCCTTTGAGCCATCAATTGCAACTGTTGTCGGTGCTGTGAAGGGATTGTTTATATCAAGATCTTTTCCAACAATATCAAGGGTCCCAGAAACAGGTTCGTTTAGGCCCATCTTAAATGACAAGCTCTTTGCATAACATCCAATTATCTGGGCCCTTTTGTCATTTGTCCCTTTCATAAGGCATGAAGTTGTGAAGGGAATGGGTGTGCCGGAGGGCGATATCGTCCATGTGAATGGTGGCTCATCCTCCAAGGGGTCGCTATTAGAAATCCCTCCGAGCATAATGGCAAACGGAAGAGCGCCATTGTATACGAAATCTATCTTCCCCTTTGCCTTTGCGGTGTGATAAGATATCTCTGAAGGGTATGCCATTGCGGCAGGATTTACTGCCGTTATCTGATTTTCAAGGCCATACTCATATTCAGAGTCTAGGCCCAGTATTTCATCAATCCCGCTTGTAGGTGAAGTTGGATCGACACCAACTCCCCATGTGCTTTCCTTTTTTACAAAAACGTCTCCTTTTGTGTAAACCATGATTATCACCTAAATGTCACGTACCAGACAAGGCACGTCAATCTTCATTGCGTTCACAGAAACACCGTTTCGCTCAGTTGCGGCCAGATCAAAGCTGATGTTTCTGCCATAAAAAGTCCCAAAATAATCGCATGTTGCAGATCCGGATTTTGTTTTTAGAGTGGGATTGTTTCTCACGGCATCTATGATTCCGGAATAAATTACCCCGATTTTGGATATACCGGAGCTCTGCTCTTCAAAGATCACAAAGCGAATATAAAATTCAATCTGCCTGTTGGGATGGGATAATGATACGGAATCAATGTTTCCTGCGATCATCTCGATTGCAACTTCAGGGGTCTCAAAGGAAGTTGTGATCTTTGTAGGCCTTGTCCACGTCTTTACATCGGATAGCCCAGTAGCAGTGCTAAAGATTCTTTCAACATTACTAAGAAACGAGATAGGATCAAAGCTCAACCAAGAACGCCCCTCAACTTCTTTGGAAGATGCTCTAGTATCAGCTTCATCCTGAGATCAATCTCTTTTCTAGATATGGCCTCTTCTGAAACTGTGTCATTTTCAAAAACAACTGATGCATGCGTTACCTTTGTGGTGCCTGATCTCTGACTTAGCTTTAGCCGAGACTCATAGAGTTTGTTGGATACATAGAGTGTTGCAAACTCCGATGCCAATACTGATTCTCTTGAGCCCTTTGGATAACCGTATGTGAGGGATGCCTTGGCCTTAGATTTTCCAACTGGCCATGATGAGACTTCAGCATCGCTTCCTAGTATCAGCCTGTCATAATCCACTACGATCTTTGAGGGCGTTACAGGTACTCCATCTATCTTGAGTGATTCGATTGAAGTTATTGGAGTATAAGCTTTCAGATACAGGCCGTTTGCACGGCGGTATGCACCGTAGTCATCTGTTGAGAAAATATCCCTCGCCCGTATGTCAATAGAAATGTCCTCTATTTTTCTGGCCCTAAAATTAAGGCCAGTCAACGATTCTATCAGTGAATCTGCCTCGTCAAGCCAGGAGTTTCTTATCTCTTGGGCGTCATTGTGGGAAACTTCAGAAATCATTTTCGGTGATGAATAGTTCCCGTGGCCTAAAAAATAGGGCCTAAGCTTTATGTCAGCAGGGTATTCTCTTGATATCTCGTTTAGCTCTTTTGCACCTAGATCCTCACTTGCTATTAGCTTAGCTGTTATGCCTTCCACTAAATTTAGGGCCGTAACTAGTTCGCCAAGAGTGGCGTTTGAAAGGTCAATCTCCTTTGTACCATCTATGAAAAGCGCTGAGTTCTCAATCCAGAGCTTTGCTTCGGATTTTCCAGAATAAGAAATCGACAGAGCATCCATTTTTAAGTCCCCATGAGCCAGAGCAGTATTGAAATAATTGAGAAGATTATCCCGCCGCCAACTGCAAACTCAACTATAGTTATTGCACCAGACGCCCTGTCCTGCCACGTCTCAAGGGAGTTTAATCTCTCCTCATGATCCTTGTATGAGTCGCACTGGTCGTTTAGCTTCTTCTTTATCCATGAGAGGTCAGTCTTTATCTCAATCAAGATGTCATGATCGGCGGGGTCCATGTTATTCCTCTAGTATCCGACAGCCCGCCAGATTCCATTAGCGTTTGCTTTTGTGACTATGGTTACTGCCCTGCCGCTACATGGAAATGATTCGTTAATTGCAGCTGCATCTGAAACTACGGCGGACCCTGTGAACTCAATTGTGATAGACTCACACACCACAAGCCCTGTGTCGATGTCCCCTCCTGTATCGGAAACGCCGTTTGTGAAGACGCCCCATGTAGTGGCCTTATCTCCACTCTTCCCATATCCCTTGATTTCACTAGAAAACGCCATCACTTCACCCTTCTATCCTTCTTGATATCCCCAAGTTCTATGCTTTCAATCACCGTGAATCCGCCTTTATTCTTCAAAATCTCTATGTCCTCTGGATCCTTTACCTCTGAAACTTTGTCTCTTCCAGTGAACTGGTAGATTATGCCCGTTTTTCCTTGGAAGGTGTAGTAAGTCTCAGGACCGTCGTATCTGACTTTTGCCATAGTGATCACCTAAAATAAAAATAGGCCTATTTTAGGCCTCGTATCTTCCCGTGCGCCTTAAAGCGGTCGCACCATATCTCACCAATCCATGAGAATACGCCTTCAGTGCCGAACTTGTTCTGGATGAAGGGATCGCTTGTTTCAACATAAGTTATTGGCTTTAGCACTTCAAGCGATATGTGATCCAGGTCAAGTATGTAGATTCTTGATATAGTGTCCTTAGGGACATTGTTGCTCCTTAGAATCGGGATGCCATCAAAAGTAGCGACAGGTATGCCTGCCTCCTTTCCCCTGACCTTTATCCCGTTCACAGTAAATTCGATATAGGCGTCAGGTGTGTAGACCTCTTTTGGCCTTTCAAGCTGGGCTATACGTTTGGCAGTATCATAACCTGTCAATATGGCCTTATTTTTCCTGCCCCCTCCATCCCAGTACGGCTCACACTCTGCTATGACGTCGTCTATCATGGAAAGTGTTAAGGTCCTGTCAGTCTCAGTGCCGGATGATCCCCCATGTGAAACATTGGCATCTGTCCAGCTTGCTGCGGCATCCCTGTCAAGTCCGTAGACATCCCCCTCGTTTGTGGTGAGCTCAGTCTCTGAAACTTCAGAGTAGGATGAGATGATCCTGTCAAGCGGAGTGATTATGCTTCCATCAGTTGCTGCACCGTCTGCATCTGCTAGGATGTTTCTGTTTAGGGTATTCCTAAACTCATCAGCAGTGTATGAAACAACATCAGCCCACTTTATGGTGTCATCCTTTTGCTCTAGGAGCCTCTCCATCTCCGAGATGTTTGTTGCCCTTGCAACTGTATGCGGTGTCACAGTTATCTCTGCAAATGTCGGCTTCTTTGTCTCAGGTATCGAACCGTCCTCTGTTATGTGGCCGCCTGTTGTAAGGCCTGCAGCTGTAAGTGCTCTGTAACCTGACTTTGACCAAGGTCTTTTTGGTAGCAGCGCAAACGCATTTGATTCAGTGACAATTTGAGAGTAAAGAGTTGCACCGAACAGAACGTTTCTCACCGCCGTAGTTGATGTTAGAACAGGTGCATCAGCTTTAGCAAGTTCTATTTCCTCTGCTATGTCGCTTGCCCTGCCATACTTCTGGAATACTTTTAGGTCCATCCCTGAATTTTTCAGAGGCTGCCAATAGTAGTAGTCCAGCATATCCTCATAGCTCTTGAAAAATGGAGCTGTCATCATATCCTCTTCTCTGATAGGATTGAAACTATGTCGCTAGCTGAGATGTCCTTTTGGGAAATCCCTTCAGACTTCTGCACTGGCCTAAACTCTGAGAGGATCTCTTTTTTTATCTCCTCTCTGATATTTTCAAGTTCGATTTTAGGGCCGGCATCTTTTTCCGTGGCCTTAAGAATGCCAAGGATTTCATCTATTCTTGAAAGCGGCTCAAGCCTCTTTTCAAGATCATTCCTGTAAGCCTCAAAGTCGGAGCGGGTAAGAACCTCTGGCCCCTTCTTCTCTTGCTCTATTGTTTCTTCAGGCATTTTATCCTCTTTTAATATGTCAAACTGTGCCGCAGGATTTGCACCAGAGCGGCAGATTGTGACCGCAGAAAGATTTAGGTCTGACACTATCCTTGCGCAGCCCTCGCTTGATTTACAGGGCCTAGAGTTTAGGACGTTTCCAGAAATAGAGTAAGACCTGTACTCCCCGTTTTCTATAGCTTTTCTAACCTCTCTGCAGTACTCGGTGTCGTCCCACACTTTGGCAAGGACGAACAGCGCCTCCTTCTCTTTTTCAAGGCCAGTAAACTTGGAAAGCTCTTCGTCATTTGGCGGCCTTACCTCGGTCTTATAGATAAGGCCCTTCTTCTCAAATGACCCGACAATCTCCCCCACTATCTGGTCCTTGTGGTCGACTGTGACCCTGGCCCGCTTCAAAAGTTCTGGCAGGGCCTTTTTCACTGCATCAATTCTTATGATGTCTCCCTGGCTATCAAGCATCTCTACCGATGCTGGACCAAATATGAAGAAATCGCCTTCCTCATTAACCTTGAAGAACTCCCCCTGAAACCTAAATGAGTCTTTCATGATCTAAACTTCAAGCAATTCTCTGATTCTTTCATTTATCCTTAAAACTGTCCTGTCAAGCTCTTCAACTGCGGAGTTGTAAAGGAACTGCGTCCTTGTCATCTTTCTCCTCATTGGCACCCCTAGAGGAGGGGGCTCAACGAACTTGGCATACATGGCAAGGGCTGAAACATTTGCTGAGTCTGATGTCTTTGCAGGAACTATAGACTGCCTGAGATTTCCTGTCCTAACAGGAGACCTTGACTTTGCAAGGTTCGATGTCCTAAGGGCCCAGTTTGAAATCTCTTGAGAAACAATGAGTCTAAATTCTGAGTGCGCCTTTTCAAGAATAGTCTTCAAAGGCTTTGTTTCGATATCAAGATTGAATTGAATCATTTTATGCCAAGTGCCTCATTTGAGTTGTCATGTTCCGGAATCGGCTTGAAGGTAACCCCTTTGTCGCCAGGATACGGCTTTTTATGCAATACTTTTAGGATCCATATCTCGTGAGGTATGCCATCAGGAAATGCCTCGCACTTCTTGTCTTTACGGTAATGAACGCACATCAGGCAGAGATTTATTCCACGAGTCACAAATTCACCTGCAACAAATCTGTTGCCCGGATGGTCTTTAGGTAGTTCAGGTATTTGCATCACCTAGGTAGTCTACATCATAGATTTTGACCTTTATGTTCTTTTGGTTTTCTGAATCCCATCCCTCGGTGTATAAG
>CAZLDP010000069.1:0-9430 GCA_964558145.1 uncultured Prolixibacteraceae bacterium
GTGCTGCATCCAGTACGGTGCTGGCTTCCTTCGCCGGTAAAATTGAAAACCTGGTGGTGGCTTCGGCTGACCTCTCCAACTCCGATAAAACCGACGGCTTTCTCAAGAAAACCAAAGCCTTTCAAAAAGGAGATTTCTCAGGTTCGTTCCTTCAGGCAGGAGTTGCCGAACTGACCATGGCCTGTGTGATGAACGGAATGGCGCTCCACGGCGGAATCATTCCCGCCTGCGGAACCTTCTTTGTCTTCTCCGACTATATGAAACCTGCCGTGAGACTGGCCGCCCTGATGGAATTGCCGGTCAAATATATCTGGACCCACGATGCATTCCGCGTGGGAGAAGATGGCCCTACCCATCAACCCGTGGAACAGGAAGCCCAGATCAGACTGATGGAGAAA
This sequence comes from uncultured Prolixibacteraceae bacterium, assembly GCA_964558145.1. GTDB lineage: Bacteria > Bacteroidota > Bacteroidia > Bacteroidales > Prolixibacteraceae > UBA1413. The sequence goes on from CAZLDP010000069.1 coordinate 399, forward strand.
CTGCAAAACCACAAGGGACATAACAGCATGCTGGTGCTCCGGCCCGCCGATGTCCATGAAACCACAGTGGCCTGGCAACTGGCTATGGAAAACACATCTACCCCTACCGCACTGATCCTGTCAAGGCAAAATATTGCCAACCTGCCGGTGACCCAAGATCCTTACACCTCTGCGCTCCAGGTGGCAAAAGGCGCTTATGTGGTCGCCGATGACGAAGGTACACCCGACGTGGTCCTTCTGGCCAGTGGTTCCGAAGTAGCCACCCTGATTGAGGGAGCCGCCCTGCTCCGTCAACGCGACAACCTGAAGGTGAGGGTGGTCTCCGTTCCCTCCGAAGGGCTGTTCCGCAGCCAGGATCAAGCCTACCAGAAAGAGGCGCTGCCCTGCAGGATCCCCCGCTTCGGAATGACTGCCGGATTATCGGTGACGCTGGCCGGACTGGTGGGTGAAAATGGTACAGTGTGGGGAATGAACTCATTCGGCTATTCAGCTCCCTACAAGGTTCTCGACGAAAAACTGGGTTTCAACGGAGAAAATGTGTACCGGCAGGTGCTGAAGCTACTGGGAAAAGGATAAATTATTATAAAAAGAGGCCGGATTAAAAGATTACCGCGTAAAAGAAGGTACACAAACAGGATGTACGGCCGGGAACGGCTGTATGTCCTGTTTTCTTTTCGGCAAACTTTACAGTTTGTTAATCCTGCGACAAATCCTTTCCCGGGAAACCACCCCGTATTAAAAATGAACTACTTTTGGCCCCGTTTTCTGGCTCAGGAAGCAGGAAAGGAGAAAAAAACATGAAATTTGAAGATAAAGTCATTTCAATTCTGTTGACCGGCATTTTGCTTTATGCCATCGGACACAGAAACAATTTCTTTTCAGGAGGAAAAAGCAATCCGATTTTACCCACGGCAACATCCATTCAACAATGGGAGGATACCATCAGGTACGGGAATCTTGTGTTTATCGCAGATAGTTGTTCCGGGTTGATGGTGCGCGATCTCAACGGTTCGGTTGTGACCGGTCATGATTCAGTGAAGCCACAGGCACTGCACCTCATACCCGGCCAGGTAGTGGGCACCGACACCGTCGACCTCCTCTATTGCAAGACGGCAACAGAAGGGATGATCCCCTGTTTCAGGATCCAGGAAGACGGGTCGCTGATAGAGATCAAAATCTGAAGTTTCCCTGCTTTTATAATCCGAAGACCGCTTTCAACCATGCGGCAGCCATCAGGTGGCTTCCGGCCATGGAAGGATGTACACCATCGCCCGACCACCACGATGCAGGCGCATGGCGCATGGCCTCATCAAAGAGCTTCTGAAAGGGCACCCACACCGCTCCGAACTCCCGGCTCAGCCGGGCAGCCGTCTCCCGGTACCCTTTCACGGGCTCAACCCAGTCGTTGCTTACTGCTGTGGTCCCGGGTAGAGCAAAAGGTTCACAAATAACCAGTCTGACAGCCGGCAATTCCTGACGCGTACGGGTGAGCAACTGCCTGTAATCCTTTTCATATTTCTCCAAGGTACCCTCATAATGACCATTTCGCATATGCCAATAGTCATTGATTCCAATCAGGATACTAACCAAATCGGGTTTGAGGTCGAGACAATCCTTCTGCCATCTTTCAGCCAACTGGTAAACCTTGTTTCCACTGATCCCCCGGTTATAAATTCTGAGGTTGTACCCGGCAAAATGATCAAGTAACGAAGCCGCTGCCAGGAAGGCATAGCCTCCGCCAAAAGAAGCGGCGGAATTGGGCAGTTCCTTGTTTTTTTCCCTTCCCGCATCCGTGATCGAGTCACCCTGAAAAAGAATGACTCCGTCGTGCACGGGTACCATTTTCTTTTTGGGCGGTGAAGGCACCGATGCTTTTACAATTGCAGGTACAAAGGTCATTGCTGTGGCCGCCAGGGCAGCCTGACCTAAAAATGATCTTCTGGTTTGATTCATGACCGGTTAAATTTAATTCAACCTTGTAAAAATAGGTTTTTTCCCTGGAATATAATTAAAACAGACCCTGAACCCCAGGATTGTCAATATATGAATCAGTATATTATTCTACTTCTACACGGACAAACTTTATTATTCTCTTTACTTTGTCAGCATACTTTATATAATTAAAAGAGCAAATCAAAAACTTCTTAATATTTTTTAACTATTATTTGGAATTTTTAATTTCCTTTCATAACTTGCGCCACCTAATTAAAAAATACAATGGCAACTATTCCGGCAGCCGGAGAATTCAAAAAATCGGTTAACGATGTAAAGAAGCAGAGACAAAAGAATAGTATCCTGCGGAATTTGTACAAGCATGGGCCTCTGTCAGCGCCTGAATTAAGCAGGGTGCTTTCGGTGAGTTTACCCACTTCCCTTTTACTACTGAACGATCTGACAGGGGAAGGATTGGTAAAGCCTATTGGTTCCGGGCAATCGACTGGAGGGAGGAAACCTTTATTGTATGCCCTCCCGGAAGATTCGATGTATGTAATTGCCTGCGACATGGGGCGTTATGAAGCCAAGATGACCCTTTACAACAGCCACAACGTCAGGGTTACTCCGCTGGTATCCATTGACACCCACATTGACGATGAGGCGTTGGTGGACAAATTGTTTGAAGCTGCAGAGAAGCTGATCCGCGAAAACCAGATTCCTTCCGGGAAGGTGGTGGGAATTGGGGTTGACATGCCTGGACTGGTGGATTCTTCGCTGGGCATCAATTACACCATCAAGGATCCGGAGCGCCGGGAGATCCGCAGAGCGCTGGAGAAACGGTTCAGCCACCTGGTGTATGTCGACAACGATGCCCGGATGCAGGCTTTTGGGGAGTATGTTTTCGGGAAAGCCAAAGGATGCCACAACGCCATCAATATCAACTGGAGCTGGGGACTAGGTTTGGGCATGATTCTGAATGACAGGCTCTACGGGGGCAGAACCGGTTTTGCCGGGGAACTGTCGCACATTCAGATTGTTGACGATGGTGACCTCTGTATTTGCGGGAAGAGGGGATGTTTTGAAACGGTAGCCTCGGCAAACACAATCTTGAAGCTTGCACGGGAAGGCATCAGGGAGGGCAAGATCACTCAGCTCTCTAAAAAATTCAAAAAAAATCCTGAAAAAATGACGCCCGAGAATGTAATTGCTGCTGCCCGTCAGGGAGATGAGTTTTCAATTTTGGTACTCTCCAAAACAGGGCAGATGTTCGGGAAGGGGCTTTCCTACCTGATCCAACTGCTTAATCCCGAAATTATCGTTTTGGGGGGTCCGATAGCCAAAGCCAACCAGTTTGTGCTGACTCCCATTCAACATGCGCTTAACAAATATTGTCTGGAACAGATTCTTCAGAACACCAGTATTGTCATTTCTGACATCGACGAGCAGTCAGGCCTTCTGGGTACGACTGCCATGGTATTTGAAAAAATTTTCAGCGACCAGCCTTAATGATCCATTATATTAAATTACACTTCTGATAATACCTATAAATTACTAATTTGAATGTTTATGCGAAAGGTTTTATTTATGCTGACCTTGTGCCTGGCCTTCTCAATGAGCGCCATGGCGCAGTTTACCGTAACGGGAACAGTTACGGGTGATGACGGACTGGGGATTCCTGGAGTTTCGGTACTGGAAAAAGGAACTACCAATGGAACAATTACTAGCCCTGATGGTAATTATTCCTTGCGGGTAGCCTCTCAGAATGCAACCCTGGTCTATTCCTTTGTGGGAATGGTTTCGCAGGAGATTGCATTAAGCGGACGTACGATGGTGAACGTGGTAATGAAATCCGCTGAGATTGGAATTGATGAAGTAGTGGTGACCGCATTGGGTGTGACCAAACAACCCAGGTCACTGGGTTATGCGACCACCAAAATCAAACCCGCCGAAGTGGTTCAGACCAACACGGTGAACCCCATCAATGCACTCCAGGGTAAAATTGCCGGGGTGAACATCAATGTGATCGGCACTTCCGGGGTGACCTCCTCATCGAGCATCACCATCCGCGGAGCCAAATCGATCGACAAAAACAACTCTCCCATCTTCGTTATCGACGGAATTGTGATGGAAAACAACATTATGGACACTTACGGAGGCAAAGACTGGGGGTCGCAGTTGAAAAACCTCAACCCCGACGATTATGAAAGCATCAACGTGCTCAAGGGGGCTGCTGCCACGGCACTGTATGGATCAAGGGGAGCCAATGGAGCCATCGTGATCGTCTCCAAAGGGGGCCAGGCAAGAAAAGGAGTGGGTGTGGAAGTATCCCAGACATTCCAGGTACAGAACATTTACAGGTCACACATGGAGTTGCAGAATGTCTTCGGAGCAGGAGCGGTCGGTAACGGATATGAAGGTGGATACCTGGCCGATGGCTCGATTTCCAAGTCAACTACCAGCATGGGCCCACGGATGGACGGTACCTCGATCGACCAATACTACCTGAACGGGGAAAAAACACCCTTCTCCCCCAGACCCAACAACTGGAAAGATTTGTACCAAAATGGCTTTTACAACAACACCAACGTGTCTATCAACGGAGGAAGTGAAAAAGCGGTCTACCGTCTCTCCTATTCCTACATGGACAACAACGGGGTTATGAAGAACAACAGTTTTGACCGCCACTCAGTCAACTTTAAGACCAACGGTCAACTTAACAAGTTTTTCTCGGTGGAACTGGGATTCAACTATGTGAAGTCCAAAGCACAGAATGCGTATGACCAGGGTTTCTGGAGAGAGGGCCAGAACCTGGGGCTGATGACCATCTATTACATGCCGCGGAGCCTCGACCTGAATGATTTCTACAAGAATTACAGGGACCCTGTGACCAATGCCCAGAAATCGCAGCAGGTTTATGGAACTATCGCCAACTTCCTGCATCGGCTCGACTATTTTAATGAGACCCGTGATGAAGAATCGATGTTGCCCAACCTGACCCTGAAAGCTCAGATTACACCCAACATCGATGCCAGCGCCAAAGCCAATTACAACATGTACAACACTTTCAACCGGAGAACTGAATATGGTTCGGGACCCTACCTGTCAGGAGGCGGTTATTATGGAACCAGTGGCAGCCGGAACGGAAACTACAACTTCCTGTTCATGGTACATGGCAACCAAAAGCTGATGAGCGACGATCTTGAAATTGACCTGAGGATTGCCAATGAAATTTATGGGAATACGAAGAACGAATCGTGGGCAAAAGGTACCAACGGAGGTCTTATTGTTCCCGGTTTATTCGCTTTCTCCAACTCAGTGAACACGATATACCCGACCTACAATTTCTCTCCTCGTAACTACCAGGTCATCGGCCTTTCGGGCATTTTGAACTTTGCATGGCGCAACCAGCTCTTCCTTGAGCTAACTGCCCGTAACGACTGGAATTCATCCCTTTTGTATCCCACCTGGATCTCCGCAGGTCAAAACAACTATTCCGTGTTTTATCCCTCAGCCAACCTGTCATGGGTGGTGACCGACACCTACAGGGAGTCGCTTCCCGAATGGTTCTCCTTTGGCAAGTTGCGTGCCTCGCTTGCCCGTGTGGGTATGGGAACAGCCGCCTATGGAACCAGTTCCGGAGCTGGCGGCTTCAGCCAGGGTACGACTTACGACCAGGACAAAAACAGTGTGACCACTGCCAATCCGAATATCGGAACGGTACCGAATACCGACCTGAAACCGGAAATCCAGCAGTCGTTAGAACTCGGCACCGACATCCGTTTCCTCAAAGACCGCTTTGGAGTTGATTTCACCTATTATAAAACCAATACTTTCAACCAAATCCTTTCCCTGGGGAATGTGTTAGAGTCGGGCGCCACTACCCGCAAGATCAACGCCGGGAACATCCAGAACAAGGGGATTGAGATCCAACTCGACATGGATCCTGTCAGAACCAACAACTTCCGCTGGAACGTGATGGCAAACTTCACTGTCAACCATGGAAAGATCATCAAATTACATGATGAGATTAAAGAATGGCAACTGATGGGTTGTGCCGACGCCGGCCCTGAGATCTGGGCTTACGAAGGAGGTGATTTTGGGGTAATCACAAGTGGATACAACAACACGTACGCGTCGGCGCCCGCACTTTGGAATAACGAGAAGGACCCCAATGATCCGAGAAACGGAATGAGGATTTTTGAATATTGGGGAAAAACAGGGAATCCTAATCCTGTTTATGTTTATGGATACACCACGGAAGCCGATCTGGGGATTAAAGAACGGAAGGTTCTGGGGAAGGTAGAGCCCGATTTTCTGGCAGGTATCAATACCAGCCTTTATTATAAAGGTTTTGACCTGTACTGCCAGGTGGACTCCCGGGTAGGAGGTCAGTTTTTCTCCCACTCCTACAAATACGGGATGGGAAAGGGATCTTTGGCAGAGACTCTTCATGGCCGTGACAAAGAATACGGGGGAATTGCGAGAACCAACTACAAAGGGGAAACCGTATACGATGGAATCATGCTGGATGTCGTATTTCCGGAAGGGGCTACAGCACCCTCCAAGGCAAATCCGGACATACGGATCGATGTGGGCGGAAAAACCTATAAGGAAGCTGTGGAAAAAGGGCTGATCAATCCAATGATGGCCAGCGCTTACTATACATATAACTTCGGTTGGGGCGCCAACGTGCAGGACCCGATCATGGAAAACACCTGGGTAGCCCTGAGGGAAATAACCCTTGGTTACAAACTGCCCGATAAACTGATCGGCAAAATCGGAATCCAATACGCGAGATTTGCCGTTTCTGCCAGAAATGTAGGATACCTCTACAACGGATTGAAAAATGGTCTGAATCCCGAGTCGATCCAGTCGAACAATCCCCTTACCCCTTACGAATACGGCGCTGTTCCTTATTCCAGAAATTTTGCGGCTACACTGAATGTTAAATTTTAAAAAGTGACCTGTTATGAAAAAAAGTATTAAGATACTCTTCAGTTTGCTCATGATTTTCGCCTTTACCCAATGCAAAGACGATATGACCGAACTGAATACCAACCCGGAATTGCTCACATCGACCAACCCTGTATTTGTTTTTACCAGCGCCACGCAGAACTGGAACAACAATTCAAGAGGGCACCTGATGGGGAAATACAGTGGTGTGATGTCGCTGATGCAATATGTAGTCAGTAACGGAGGAGGCGTTGAAGGGATTTATGCTTCCACTGACAAACAAAGCAATCCTGCTCCATACCTGCCTTACTACAACGACTATTTTTCAAATTACGGCAATAAACTGAAATATCTGATCGATGTGGTGATTGAAACCCGTATTGACAAAGACAGGTACCAAAATCTGACAGCGATTGCCAAAATTCTGCAAACCTACGAAGCATGGCTTGTTTTCGACACACATGGTGCAGCACCATTCAAAGAGGGTCTGCGGGCTCTGGAGGCCATCAATACCCCCAAATACGACCTGCTTGAAGATCTGTACAAAGAATTTGACACCACCCTCAAAGAGCAAGTGGCGCTTCTGCTCAGCAATCCGGCCAACCAGGCAGATCTGGGCAAAAACGATTTCTTCTACAGGGGAGATGTCAGCAAGTGGATCAAATTTGGGAATACCCTGCGCATCAAAATCGCCCAGCGTTTTGAAAAAGTGGACAACGCCCATTTCCAGAGCGTATTGAACGATGTGCTTGCCAATGCCGGCGGCCTTATTTCGAAAAACGATGAATCGTGTATCTATTACCACAATCTGGAATACAACAACGATACATGGGATACAGCTACTCTAACCTATCAGTATTGTGCGGCCAATGCCTTTGTTTCCTTCCTGTACGACAACAACGATCCCCGGCTCAATCTGCTGGTACGGCGGAACGGTTTCGGCGAGGGGAACAACAATCCCACCAATGAACAGTGGTCCGATACGCTGAAAAAATATGTCCCCGACTTCAAAACAAACCCGCTTTACCAGAAATATTCAAAAAGGTATGTGGGAATGCCCGCGTCACCCGACATGAAAGATATGGATGTGGCCGATGAATATGTCAACTTTAATATCGACTTCGGCGGAAGCAAGCCTGCTACTTTCAGCATCAGAGCAATATCTCAGATTCAGAGCCGGTTCTACGTGAAAAACGGAGGGAATGCTACTACGGCCAACGGAGAGCGGAACATCGACTATCCGTTTGTGAGCAACAACGACGAAATGAAACTCTTTTCTCCCCAGATCACCTATCCCGAAGTATGCTTTATGATGGCTGAAATTGCTGAAAAAGCAGGAGCCTCCAAAGGAGGTAAAGATGCCAAAACATGGTATGAAGATGGGATCAGGGCTTCAATGGAATTGTACCAGTTATGGGGTCAGCGGATGAAAATTCCTGCAGCCTCTGCCGCCACCGCTGCCGATTATGCACCCATCACTTCAAACAAAATCGATACCTATCTGGCTCAACCTCAGATTGCCTACACGGGTTCGAAAGAGCACAAGTTACAACTAATCGTTGCCCAAGCCTGGGTCAACTTTTTCATGAAGCCCGAAGAAGCATGGGCCACATGGAAAAGAACGGGATATCCGTTGTTCAAGGAAAACTACACGGATCCGAATCCGGTTGACGGAACCGCATTCCTCGACCGTCCTAAAGCAGGGGGGAATAACCTGATCATACCCCGCCGATCGGTACTGCCTACGCCCAATATTGCCAATATTGAGAATTATAACGAAGCGATTACAAAGCTCACCGCAAAGCCCGAATACCTGCAGCCCAACCTGACCCAGGGACGGATATTCTGGGACAAGTAAAATAACTGTCAACTCCAATCGTATAAAGAGGCTGTCTCAAAGGGGCAGCCTCTTATTTTATTCCTGATTTCTGAGATTGCAGAATTTCTCCACAGATGCACACAGATTGATACACCTATCGTTCAAAAGTTCAAAGCCTCCGGCGTTCAAAGGCACTACGTGCCGTTCAAAGGTTCAACAATGGTTCAATCGGTCAACGTTATTTAGGCATTGACAAATTGTTAATTATTAATTGTTCATTGCTAATTCAGCTTCGCTGCATTTTCTGTCGTCGCTCGGCATAGCT
>CAZLDP010000070.1:0-9410 GCA_964558145.1 uncultured Prolixibacteraceae bacterium
CAGCCCGGGGCAAAGCCCCGGGTCTATAAAGGACAAGTTAGGGATGCGCCCTGAAAGGGCAGCGCTAAAGAAACGCGAACCCTTTTTCCTGTTTTTTGCAGTGAAGTATAACCGGCCTTTGTATCTTAGATTAAATTATTTATTCCATGCGATACACCTCACTGGCATCGTGCCGGCTGGTTAAAACAACCCGGGTTTTCTGATGAAACGGTTCAAAGGTCGTATAAGCTGTGGAAGGAGTGTTGTTTTGCTGCGATAAATGACTCAGAAACAAGCATTCCAATCCGGGGTGGGCCTCCTCCTGCATGAGTTCAAGCGCCTGCAGGTTGGAGAGGTGCCCCACATCCGAAGCCACCCTTTTCTTTAGCGGCCAGGGATAGGGACCTTCCCACAACATCTTTTCATCGTAATTGGTCTCCATAAATAGGGCATGGCACTGGTTGACCTCTTTCCGGATTCTCTCGCAGGGTTGCCCGATGTCGGTGAAAACCCCGATGTGTTTTCCCTTGGTTTCGATGCGGAAGGAACAGGGCTCCACCGCATCATGGTTTTTCAGAAAAGTATGAACATTCAGGGTCCCAAGAGAAATAGACTCCCCGGGGACGAAAAATTTCACATAGCGAGGGCGGCTGTGTTCGGGAAGCACCTGCCAGGTTTTTCTGGGCATCCAAATGTTGACGGTAAGCCTTTTGCTCAGTACCTGGATACCCCGTGCATGGTCGGAATGCTCGTGCGAAAGAAATACCGCCCTTATCTTCGCCGGATCCAGCCCTCTGCTTTTCATCCGGAGCAGCAACTGTTTTGTCGTAATACCCGCATCAATCAGCACAGCTTCCTCCCCGTTGCCGATGTAGTAGCTGTTCCCGTTGCTCCCTGAGGCCAGTGCACAAATTTCTATCACACTTTTATTATTTGAAGTCTTAAACCATTGAATGATCCCTGAATGAAACCCTTGAACAATATCGAACAATTTTTGAACTACTGTTGAACTATTTTGAACAAATGTTGAGCAACTTTGAACAACTGTTGAACCATTTTGAACTATTTTGAATAATTGTTGAACCCTTGAACAGCCCGTAGGGTTATTAGAACTTTATCCTTTCCTCATGGCCTGTGCCCTCGACTTGTCTCCCAGATAACCCCCGTGATGTCTTTTAGCGTACGCTTCATTGGTAAAGCCGATTTTTTTCATCATCAGCACCATCAGGATATCGCCGATCACCGTCATTACTGTGGTAGAGGTACTTGGTGTCAGTCCCAGCGGGCACACTTCGGCCGGTGCGCCTGTGAAGAGGGTCACATCGGCGATTTGTGCCAGCTCACTTTCCCTGTTGCCTGTGATGACGATCAAGGGTAATCCTTCGTATAGCGAACCGGCAAGTTCGACCAACTCAAGGATCTCCCTCGTTTTTCCTGAATTAGAAACGAGCAGCAGGATATCGTTTTCCTGCAATACCCCCAAATCGCCATGCTGGGAGTCGCTGGGATGAAGGAATATCGACGGTGTACCTGTTGAACTGAGGGTGGTGGCAATGTTCAGGGCGATCTGCCCAGCTTTCCCCATGCCACTGGCAACCAGTTTCCCCTTTTTCAGGTGGACCTGCCGGTAAATCAGTTCCACGCACTTCTCAAAGCCGGTGGTGACGGGAATATTCAGTATGGCTGCCGCTTCGGCGGCAATTACCTGTTTGATATTTACTTCCATCTGGTCATTTTTTATCGCTTTTCAATCGGTTCAACGGCCTGGGCTGGTGGTTTCCTCATCAGGCAGGCTTTCATCCCCGGGATTGCGCTCCCGGGAAAGGCAGCGGAGCAAAAATAGGCAAATTTACGGAACGGTGATGATCCCGTTCAGCGTCTCAACATAGCTCCTCATCCTGCGGATTCACTTTTCTTCGGTCATTCCATGGAGTTGTCAATAATTTATTTATTTTTATCCGGTGAGCATTGCTCCTTTTTCGATAAGGGGGTGCGTTCCCCATGTCAGAAATGAATTAGACCCATCAAGCTAATACGATATCCTATGAAGATTCATGAGTACCAAGCGCGCGATTTATTTAAGAAATACGGGATTCCTGTTCCCGATTCCGTTTTGTGCCACTCGGTGGAGGAGGTGGAAGCCAGGATCCCCGATGACGGGCAACTGAGAGTGGTTAAAGCGCAGGTTCATGCCGGTGGCCGGGGAAAGGCCGGAGGGGTGAAACTTGCCCGTTCAAAGGCGGAGGCGGTGGAAAATGCCCTTAAAATTCTGGGAATGGACATTAAGGGTTATACCGTGGAAAAAGTATTGATCGGGAATGCCGTCGACATTGACAAGGAATATTATGTGGGGCTGATTAACGACCGGAATACCAAATCGGTGGTTTTGATGGTCAGTGCCGATGGGGGTGTGGATATTGAAGAGGTGGCCAGGGTAACCCCGGAGAGAATCATCAAGCTGCCTATCGATCCGCTGGTGGGGCTGATGGACTGGCAAGCCAGGGAGATTGCCCTTAGGTTGTTTCCCGATATCAGGCATGCCCGTGTAGCTGCTTCCATCATTCAGAAGCTGTACCGACTCTATCTCGATACCGATTCTTCCCTGGCAGAAATCAATCCTTTGGTGTTGACCGTTCAGGATGAAATTGTGGCTATTGATGGAAAAATGAATTTTGATGACAACGCCCTTTACCGTCAGCCTGAAATATTGAAGATGAGGGATGTTACCGCAGATGAGCAGAAGGAGATCGATGCGACCGAAAAGGGACTTTCCTATATCAAGCTTGACGGATCGATCGGATGCATGGTGAATGGAGCCGGACTGGCCATGGCCACCATGGATATGATCAAGCTATACGGGGGTGAACCTGCCAATTTCCTTGACATCGGAGGTTCTTCCAATCCACAAAAGGTGATCGATGCCATGAACATCCTGTTGAGCGACAAAAATGTGAAGGCAGTTATGATTAATATTTTCGGGGGAATCACTCGTTGTGACGATGTAGCCAGGGGATTGATCACTGCCTTGGACCAGATCAAGACCACGATTCCCATTGTGGTACGGCTTTCGGGCACCAATGCCGGAGAAGGCCTTAAACTGCTGAAATCTACCGGATTGCCTACAGTGCAGACCATGGGGGAGGCTGCCCGGAAAGCCATCGAACTGAGTAAACTATAAAAGGGAAAACTTCAATAATCGCAAGATGAGTATTCTGATCAATAAAGATACCCAATTGATCGTCCAGGGTATTACAGGAAGGGACGGCGCTTTTCATGCACTGAAAATGAAAGCTTACGGGACCCGTGTGGTTGCGGGCATATCGCCGGGTAAAGGAGGTCAGGTTATCGAAGGAATTCCCGTTTTTAACACGGTAGTTGAGGCGAGGAATGCTACAGGCGCTAATGCCTCTGTTATTTTTGTGCCGGCTCCGTTTGCTGCAGATGCTATTCTGGAAGCAAGTTATGCAGGAGTTGAACTGGTGGTGATCATCACCGAGGGCGTGCCGGTACGCGATATGATCAGGGTAATGCCCATTGCCAGGCAAAATGGCACCAAGTTGATCGGACCTAACTGCCCTGGATTGATTACCCCGGAAGAATCTCTTATCGGAATCCTTCCCGGCAATATTTTCCGGAAAGGAAATGTAGGTCTGATGTCGCGGAGCGGAACCCTGACTTATGAGGTAGTGAACCTTTTGACGGAAAGTGGCATGGGCCAGACTACCTGCATAGGAATTGGCGGTGATCCCGTGGCAGGCTTATATTACCAGGATCTTCTCCAAATGTTCGAAGAAGACCCCGATACCCGGGGAGTTGTCCTGATTGGTGAAATTGGCGGGGATGCTGAAGAAAAGGCTGCCCGGTTTATCAAAGCGCATATGACCAAACCGGTGGTTGCCTTTATCGCAGGTCAGACCGCACCCCCGGGTAAGCGGATGGGGCATGCCGGGGCCATCATTTCAAGCGGTTCGGGGACCGCGGAAGAAAAGATCAGTGCATTCGCCGAAGCAGGCGTGCCCGTTGCTAAAGAACCTTCCCTCATACCGGGGATACTCCGGAAATTGATGGCTTAATTCCTTGACCTGTTTCAGATACGGGCCCCAAAGACCCGTTTCAATAATTCAGTGACGCGGGCTAACGGATCGGTACGGATTTTCTGCTCCTCTTCTCCCACTTTAAGGAACAATCCGTCAAGGGCTTTCCCTGTCAGATAGTCGTCAAGTTGAATGTATACCGGCTTAAAACCGGCAAGCTGGCCTACCACCGAATTGGCAATTTTGTTCCATTCCGAAGTGAGTTTATTCCAACTTTCCGTGGTGGAAATGTTCCCGATCAGTTTTTTGTCGGTGGAGGCTTTGATTTTAGGCCGGTAGAGGGCAAAGAGCTGGTCATAGGTATTGGCCCTCAAATAGTCGGTGGCAGCGGTCGGGTGCCCCTTGAGAATGGAAAGTCCATCGTGGATGGTCATCCCCGTCACGGCGGAAACAAAGATGGGCAAAGCCTCTTTGGCAGCATCTTCTGCAGCCCGGTTAATCCGCAAAATCACATCTTCCAACAACTTATCCCCACCGGGAATCCTCGAAAGATTGTCGGTAATCATTTGGGCTTCCGGAGGAAGAAGGATTCTTATTAGTTCGTCACGGTAGTATCCGTCAGTTTTTGATATCCTTTTCAGGGAAGAGTCGGCGCCGATGGTCAGGGCCTGCTTGAGCCCTGCGACAATTTCAGCGGCGGTAAGCGGCTGGTTGGCCATGGTAGAACTGAGTACCTGCATGATCTCCGTACACCCGGTCAGATATACCGGGAGAAGTATGATCAGAAAGAATCGGGCGATATTCTTCATAATCCTTGTTGTTAATTTGTTACTATCTACTTTTTATTTTGAACCTTTGTTTATTTTTAATCCCGGCCTTTTGTTTGATTTCATTTTCCCGGAACAGTTGTTGGATCAGATCCTCCCTTTTCAGGTTTCTCAATTCTGCGATGATGGTCTGACGGTATTCTTTCTTGTACCAGAAAAAGAACTGCCTTTGTTTCTTCCGTTCATCGACCGATCTGGCGGTATACACTTTTTCCAGGGTATAGGGGTGGTATCCCGAATAGTAAATTTCAGTAGCCAAGGTCATCGGAGTGGGGGTGAAATCCTGCACCTGTTCCAGATGAAAGTCGAGTTCCCTGGTTTTGACGGCTAAGTCGGCCATATCCCCTGGGTGGCAGGCAGGATGACTGGAGATGAAGTAGGGGATAAGCTGCAGTTTGAGGTTTTCTTCCCTGTTGATTTTCCGGAATTCCCGGTTAAGTTCGGTGAAGAGTTGGAATGATGGTTTGCGCATCAGCATGAGAACATCGTCCGATGTATGTTCAGGGGCCACTTTCAGCCGTCCCGACACATGATGGCGGATTACCTCACGAAGATACTCCCGGTTGGCCTTGTCGGTGTCGGACCTGCCGGTGGGGTGAAGGAAGATATCGTATCGGATGCCGCTTCCGATGAAGGCTTTTTTGATACCGGGGTGGCTTCTTACCTGCCTATAGAGGTCGATGAGGGGTTGATGGTTGGTATCCAGGTTTTTGCAAACTGCCGGGAAGATGCAGGAGGGGCGTGCACATGAGGCACAGAGGTCAGGGTTGATCCCCTTCATCCGGTACATGTTGGCCGATGGTCCCCCGATATCAGAAAGGTATCCCTTGAAATCCTCCATCCGGGTGACGGCCTCCACTTCCCGCATCACCGATTCGGGTGAACGGCTGGAGATGAACTTTCCTTGATGGGCCGAAATGGTACAGAAGGCACATCCCCCGAAGCATCCCCTGTGAATGTTGATGGAGTGGCGGATCATCTCCCATGCGGGAATGGGGCCTTTCCCCCGGTAACGGGGGTGGGGCAGCCTCGTAAAGGGAAGATCCCAGATCCGGTCCATCTCTTTTTCGGAGAGCGGAGGGCAGGGAGGATTGATGACCACCATCTGTTCCCCTGTTCCCTGAATCAGTTTCCTTGCCTTCAGCTTATTGGACTCCTCTTCCACATATCTGAAATTGCGTGCATAGCTTTTTTTGTCGGCCAGACACTCCTCGTGGGAAGCCAGTTCCAGCTCTTCCCACCGGGAATCGGTAGCATACGACCTGCCCCGGGGCACCAGAAAGGCGGTTTGGGGAAGGTTGGTGATTTTGGGGATCGGAACCCCCCGTTGAACCAGTCTGACAAATTCGGAAAGCGATTTTTCAGCCATTCCGTAGAAAAGGAGGTCAGCGCCTGAACCGACTAAAATGGAAGGCATCAACCGGTCGGACCAGTAGTCGTAATGGGTAACCCGGCGAAGGGAGGCTTCGATGCCGCCAAGGATGATAGGCATGCCGGGGTAAAGCTTCTTGAGGATCTGGGTGTACACCGTGGCGGCATAATCGGGACGAAAACCCGCTTTCCCTCCTGCCGTGTAGGCATCGTCCGACCGGCGCCTCTTGCCGGCGGTATAATGGTTGACCATTGAATCCATGTTTCCGCCAGTTACCCCGAAGAATAACCGGGGGACTCCCATCTTCTTGAAATCCCGCAGGTCGTCCTGCCAGTTGGGCTGCGCCAGAATAGCCACCCTGAGCCCTTCAGCTTCTAAAAGCCTCCCGATTACCGCCGCCCCGAAGGAGGGATGGTCTACATAGGCATCCCCGGAAACCAGAATTACATCGGCCGATTCCCACCCCCGGAGTTCCATCTCCTTTTTTCCGGCAGGCAGCCATTCTTTTATTTCTGCCTCATTCTTTGCCATTTTCCGGTTCTTAAATAAACAAAATTAATGCTAAGTTTGAGGAAATTTATATCCAGCGGCATACGGCAGTAAAAAAACAACAGTTCTTGATAACTTCCTTATTGTTGCTGTGATGCGTAAGACCTGGATTAAACGGCTGATGAAAATGATAAAAACTAAAAACCTCTTCAAAGCTGATCCAGCTTTTAATTACCTGGGTGGCGACTATTTCTCCCGTTTTCTGATGTATATTCTCCGGTTCCGCCAGCTTAACCACCTCTATGCCGGAATTGAAGAAAAAACAGGACTGAGATTTGTGGAGGAAGTAATTAAAGCACTTGACCTGAAAATTAATTTCGACGAACAGGATCTGAAAAGAATCCCTGTCGAAGGTCCGGCCATTGTGGTAGCCAACCACCCCTTGGGGGGACTTGACGGTTTGCTCCTGATCCGGTTGGTTTCAGGGGTGAGGAGCGATGTGAAAATTCTGGGAGACCCGCTGTTAAGGAAAATTGAGCCTGTCGCTTCCTATTTTGTGGATACCAATCCCTTTGAAGATGATACCGACCTGGAAAAAAGTTCCTATTCCGGACTGAAGGAGTCGGTAAGTCATCTTAAAAATGGGGGGATCCTCTGTGTTTTTCCTGCGGGAGAAACCAGACAGGGCCAAATTTCAAACCTGTTTGTCGACAGGATCTGGAGGTATTCCATCATCAGGTTCATTAAGAGAATGGAAGTTCCGGTTATTCCTGTACTCTTCCAGACCGACAGTAGCCGCCTCTTTAAAATCATGGGTAAAATCCACCCTGTTTTGAAAGAAGCCCCCATGCCCCCCGGACTTTTCCACCACAGAAACAAAAGTATCAGGATCAGGATCGGAAATGCGGTCAAGAAAAGTGATCAGGAGGAATTTACCGATATCTATCAGTTTGGCAGGTATCTCCGGGCGAAAACGTACGGCATGTCGATCCCTATTGAGGTGAAACGTTTTTTTAATTATTCACTCAGGGTGCCGGTAAAACCACAACCTATTGTGGAGCCTGTCGCGAAAGAAAAAATAATGAAGGAGATCCAGGAAATCAGGCACGACCACCTTTTGTTTAAACTGGAAGACTATTGTGTGTTTGCTGCTCCAAGCCGCATCATCCCTAATATCCTCAATGAGATCGGACGGCTCAGGGAAATCACATTCAGGGAAGTGGGTGAAGGTACCAATCAGAGCATCGATATCGATGAGTTCGACTTATATTATCACCAGCTTTTTATTTGGGATGACAGGCAAGAAAGGATTATCGGCGCTTACCGGATCGGTTTGGGCAGGGAAATCATGGAGCAGTACGGGAAAAGGGGATTTTATGTGAATACCCTGTTCCGGATCGACGACAGCATGGATGGGATCCTGGGGCAAAGTATGGAACTGGGCCGCTCTTTCGTGGTGAAAGATTATCAGAAGAAACCAATGCCCCTCTTCCTGCTGTGGAAAGGTGTTCTCTATTTCATGCTGAAAAGTCCCGATTACCGGTATCTGATGGGGCCGGTCAGTATCAGTAACGATTATTCCAGGATTTCCAAAGATTTGATTATCAGATTTATCATGGAAAATCACTACGACTGGAGAATGGCTCAGCGGATAAAACCCAGGAACAGTTATAAATTCCGCAGCGAAGATCCCAATATCAATGTCCTGATGGAGAGTACCCGCAGGGATATCAACAAATTAGACAAAACCATCAGGGATGTGGATGCGCTTAATGCCGGTCTTCCGGTTCTGCTGAAGAAATATATCAAACTGAATGCAAAGATTGTCAGTTTTAATGTCGACCCGAAATTCAACAATTGTCTGGATGGACTGATCATGTTAGATATTTTTGATGTGCCGCGATCCACTGTGGAGTCCTTACACAAAGAGGTGAATGATGGATCGATTCTCGAAAGGTTTTATTCTAACAGGGAATAATGGACAGAACTCCTCATTTAGCCGGACAGATTTACTCCTACCTGGCCTTGCGGAATACCGTGGGGTGGATCGGGATTTTGCTCCCCTTCGTGTTAATGGGGGGAAGCTATTTCATCTTCGGAGAGGAGATTCCCCTTTTCGACATCAGCATGTACTATTATTCGGGTATGCGCGATGTCTTTGTGGGGGCGATGTGTGCGGTGGGGCTTTTTCTCTTTTTTTACCGTGGATACAACCGGTGGGATAATCTGGCAGGCGATGTAGCCGGTTTCTGTGCCTTGCTGATTGCCTGGTTCCCCACCTCTAAAATGGGTCCGCAGGATTGGGCCGGGCAAATCCACTTCGGGGCCGCGGGCGTTTTCTTCGGAGTGCTGGCCATCTTCTCCCTCTTCCTTTTTACCCGTACCGGGGATGCACCTACACGCCGCAAGATCCAGCGCAACCTGATTTATATCACCTGTGGGATCATCCTCCTGGTGGCCTCCCTGGGGATGCTGATCTACTTCCTGTTTCTCCAGAAACGATTCCCCCATACCCGCTTTGTATTCTGGGCCGAAACAACAGCCCTTGTCGCCTTCGGCATTTCGTGGCTCACCAAGGGGGGTACCCTCCTTCCCGACAAAAAATGCAGCGAAGCTGAATTAACAATTAACAATGAGCAATTAGCAATTAACAAGTTGAACTTTTGAACGGCACGTAGTGCCATTGAACGCCGAAGGCATTGAACCTTT
>CAZLDP010000071.1:0-9342 GCA_964558145.1 uncultured Prolixibacteraceae bacterium
ATTGTTTTCAATCACATACGTTTTTTCCGTTAACAAAGAAATTGAAGACAGGACATCACTCAGATTCTCAGCTAAAAATAGCTTTCCAGTGATTTTTTTATCGCTCTCCACATTATCAAATGAAACATTATAATACCGTCCTACCTTTTTAAATAATTCTGCAACAGGAGTCCGGTTAAATATAAATACTCCCTCAACCCAACTGGTGAATAAAGAAACATCCACCTTTTTTGTATACATGCTTCCTTCTCGAAATTCAACCATCTCATCAGGATTCATCATGACAGATTGATTGTCCTTGGTCTTAACTTGAACTTTCCCATTTACCAAAACAACCGAGGATGTCAGATCAGAATCGTATGCCGATACATTGAAACGAGTTCCATAAACCTGGACATCCAGATTGGATGTATGGACGATAAACGGCTGTTGACTTGATTGGGCAACATCCAGGTAAATTTCACCAACTACCCTTATGTTACGGCTCTTCCCGGAAAACTTCGTTGGAAATTCCAATTCGGTTCCCGAGTTGATCCAAACTTTACTTCCATCGGCAAGAATAAGGAAAGATCGTTTCCCATCAGGTACTATCAGTTTGTTTGTTTGGATGTTATTTACTTCAACCGTTTTCTCGATATTGGCGCTGTCGGTATACGAAATTAGTCCATCCTTAAGCTGAACCGTAACATTTTGATTAAGCTTTAATTCTTTTCCACCTGCTATCAATTTCACTTCCTGGTCGGGAAGAGTTTTACCTATAATTATACTATTGCTTACAATCTCCGTATTATCGGTTTTCCAAAAAAGAGGAAAATTAATTATAAACAGCAATATTGCCGCAGCGGCAGCGACACTTGAAATGAAATATACAATTCGTTTATTCTTTCGTCTTTCATTTGCGACACTTTCAATAATTCGATTGTATAATGGATCGGTACCCGTAAATGTTTTTTTATTAATCAGGATTTTATCGAAAATTTCAATCGCTCTATCAAATTCTTCTTTGAGATTTGGATTTTCTTCTATAAAAGAGGCCCAATAACGCTCTAATTCCGGCGTTCTCATTAGCCTCCATTTAATAAATTCTTTATTTTCAAGAAAATAAGGATTGTAGACGTGTTTGTCCTCTTTCATACAAATTAGCTTTTTTAAATAAATACATAAGATAGACAATTCAATATTCCTTTTGTAGTCAAAAAATAAAAGAAATCGCTGTTGCCCGGTAAAACTGATTGAAAAAATAGCGGGCCGGCATCAATAGGCTTACTGACGGAGACACATTTTAACTACCTTTTGAAGCCTCGGAAGTATTCCCATAAGCTCCCATATTAATTCTACCTCCGTTTGGAGAAGGCTCCTTTGAATAGTCATCATCAGGGTTTCCGGCATTTATACATGGGCTGGTCAGGTTATCGGCAACCCACGCTTTTCCATCCCATCTTCCTTCTTTTGACTTCAGATGATAATCACCACTCGTCTCATCCGCAAATAACGGATCAACGGCTATATTTCCCATACCGTTGATTCGTTCAAATCCATTCCAAAAATTGGTGTATGAAACTGAAACATCACTCATATCATCATAGCCGGTTTCCGTTTTATTAATACCCCATGGAGCTGAAAGAGAACGCATGTCATATTGGTTATTAACAGATGAAAGAATGCAGTTCTTTAAAATTGTTTCCGAATTATTATCGGTTCCCGAACTATTAGAACTAAATCGAAATAAATAAGGAATATTAATAAAATTGCAGTTCGTGAATGTGGCGTTTTTTGAGTTCCGTAAAAAAACGCCAATGGTATTACTCTGAAGACCACCTTCAAAAATACAGTTTGACAAGACATTGTTTGCCTGCACTTGAGGATTGACCCCCTCTGTGCCATCATATATGCTAACGATACCGCCAGGCTTACCAGTTGTTTTAAATTTGCTGTTCGCTACCTTATTACTGTAAGCGCCATCCCGAATCTGCACACAGAAGCTAAACGATGCATTTTTCCCAGTATTATCGGCGTAACAGTTATCCACCTTATTCTCATAGGCCCCATGGGCAAAAGAGAAACATTCCTCAAATTTCTTCGCAGTACAATTTATAAATAGATTTCCTGTGCTGTGGGGTTGTCCTCCACTATCTCCGGGATTGTCCTTAACAATAAAACCATGATTTCCCTTATACGAACCATTGATATCTTCAACGTGACAATTCCTGACTGTATTATTACTGCTCCAGGCCAACACTACATAATAGTCTGTAATAAACTGATTATTCGCGGTTTGTTTGCTATACGCCTTGCAGTTTTCAAGAGTACAGTTATCGGTTTGGGATAAAAAGAAGTTATTGCCTCCATTATCTGTTGCCGAACAATTCATTATCGTTGAATAATTACTCTTCTTGATTAATATCCCGTAACCATCGTATCCTTTATTCGCATAATCGGTATTACAACATGAATCGGCTATGCAACCATCTAAAACCGTATGGTGGCTGTTGTCAACCCATATACCGTACAGATATCGCATTACGCGTATATTCTTTAAGACTATATAAGGTTTGCCATAGATATAAATTCCTTTTTTCGTATAATCTCCCCCATCAAACACCGGCATACCATTGTAGCCCATAAAAACAATAGGAGAAGTCTCCGATCCGGCATTGGTGATAACCACATTCTCATTTCCGTAATTGCCTCCTTCAATATAAACGGTATCGCCTGCGACAGCTTTTGTCGCGGCGTAGGTAAGGGTGCGCCAAGCTTTTTCTTTTGAAGCTCCTGTACCCGGATTTGAATTGTTCCCATTTGTTGAAACATAATATCGGGTCACCCTTACCGGGATTCCTGGCCCATCTGGAATTTTCTCTTCCGGAAGAGGTATTTCATCTTGCTGACAGCGAATAAACAGTGCCGATAACATTAGAATGATAAAATAATAGATGTATTCTCTCATGATCTTCAGTTTTTAAATTAATCATAAACACTCCACGCACCACTCCAGATAATGCATTCCATAATATCCAAACCACCTTTATTATCTTTCTCATAATAAAAAATCCATATTTTCAATCATCGATAATTGCGGTTCCAAATCTCTCCGGCCTGCCAAAACCACCTCTAGTCATTACCCACGATGAAAGTTCAAGCAACGCATCTTTTGGCCTACGTTCACGATTGAAGTTCACCCCAAACCTGGGAGCTAATTCCATTCCTTTTACAGGAATTCCAAGCTCCACAATCCATTCCTGTTTCTCCTTATTGATTGATACCGCCGTTTTTATATCGGGATTCCAATTCTTATAACTTCCATCAGTCAAATAGATTCCAAGCGGATTCACAGCTACATGATAAAATTTGCTTTGCGTGATCCCGGGATCTAAGAATACTTCTACGCAATCGTCACTTGTAACGTTATCTCCTTGTTGAGTAGCATTAACGGTAAGAAAATCGATCACTTCTTCAGTGCAAGTAAATGCAATGTAAAACGTATCGTTATGCAGCCCACAATTTACTTTTGTAGCCATTTTAGGCGCTTCGAATACATCATTCAGCGCTAATTGTACTTCGGCAGCGTCTTTCCATTCATTGGGAGTAATTTGGCCGTCAATAACCGGAGCGCTTTTTAAAAGGGGGATTATAATTGTTTTTTGAGCAAATTCCGGTTTGGGGATTGTCTTGGATATTTTCACATCAGGAGGAATTGTTATTCCGGCAGGCAGGCTCTCTTCCATTTTCTCCATCATATTGGCGATGTGGGCTGCAACCATCCAGCGGATTTTATCGTAATCCCCTAATTTAAGATTGTTCCCGTACTTGTATTGACCACTGGCATAAGCAGAAATTTTTCCGTGAACGGGAGGAATAAAAGAGTGTTCTTTAGCCTCTTCTTCAGGAAGAAACATCGTCCAATCCATGTTTTTATATTGAGCTGCCGGGTTGTTGCTCAAACTTGTACGAAGTTCTTTGAGCATTTTATCCGCCTCTTCGGCAGCTTTTGCTGCTAATCCTCCTTTGGTCTTTGCCCTTGAGATGGTTTGCTGACAAAGTTCAAGATAGCGCCTGTCGTTTATTCCTTGACGAATACTTTCCCATCCGATGGAGCTTCCACCCGGATGTACAGCAGTTTTGGGATAATGGTGCATCCAATCGCCAATTTTCGAATCGAAGTCATTATAAAGATCTTCTCTTCCTCCAAAATAAACCCAGTTAAAAGCGCCGTCAAGTCCGAATTTCCAATTAAACAGACCTGTTGCCCAGCGACCGCATTCGCCGAGCCAGCCGGAAACATCGTAGTTGTAAAGGGTAACCTTACGGCCTTCCGACTGTGCTTTTTGCACATCTTCTTCCGAACTGATTGCCGCGTTATAATTCCATAAATCGGCATACGGTCCTGCAATATTGACAAAGTAATTGTCGCCAGGGCCATCTATCTCCGTTGGAATGCCGACATCTTTCAATACTTTCAACATATGCAGGTTCTCATCCCGTTCCTGCTGCGAATGCCAGCCCGGTTCATCGTAAGGTTGCACATACATTGCCGGCCAACCTTTGGATGCTGCCTCTTTAAACAGTTCCTTATAAAAGTCGACATAGATGGAATCATATTCCGGAGTGCCGAATTGATGGCCTTTCGTTGCCTTTTGTGCCGCCTGCGACATGTCAATAACCGGTTCTGTAAATTCAAATTCTATGTACGCCTCCATAATTAATTCGAAAAGCGTGTTGCCATTGAAATTAAATTTCACCTCTCCTTTATCGGAAACGGTATAACTACTTGGATCTACCCCATTGCATATTCCGATGGAGGTCATGCCGTGCATCCGCATATCCGCCAAATCGTGCCGTACTTGTGCACGCATGGCATCAACCGTTTTAAGATTTCGGAACACTTGATTGTAAGCCAAATAGTACAATCCATATACCAATCCTTTTGGTTCAGGAAGCTTAAAGGGTAAAATCCGAATTTTTAAAGGGATCTCTTCGGATGCATCTTTTGTCTGAAGGGTGATCGTGCCGGCATACACCCCAGGTAGGGCATGTTCGGGAGAATGAAAATTCACCCAGAATTTCTCGCTCCTATCGGCGGAAATCTGGACAGGATTTTCCAATGATGTGATGTACGCCGGAGCATTTACCAAATGTTGAAGTTTCTGATATATGAATCGTTTGGTCAAATACTTCACTACATGCGGCTTCATGCTTGTTGCAGGAATTACTGTTCCATCGCTCTTCTTCAAATCGGAAATAATCAATTGTACATTTTCTATATCGCGCAGTGCATATACGCAAAAAGTCATTGGAATGATTTCTCCTTGCGCTGCAAAAGCATCGATATCCGAAAGTCGCGTTGAATCTGGTCTCGAATGTTCGAACGACATTTCCAATGAATGATTGGGATAAAGAATAAAGCCATTTCTTTTTTCCAATTTTGTTGCAACAGGTTTAGGATTTCTCTCCACATAAACCACTGCCATATCCTCCGGATTTTGTTCTTTCAATACGGGTTGGGAATACAATCTGGAAAAAATAAAAATCATAAAAACCGGCAACGATAACATTAAAAGAAAAATCTTCATCTCAATATTTTTGGTCGTTTTTTGAATAATTAAGGGGTTGCCTTTCATTAAAGTTATAGGATTCAAAGAATAAACTGTAAATTAGTTTTTTTAATCCATAACGAACGTAAGAATACAGGGAAAACCTATGTCAAAGTTTTAATTTTTGACATAGGTGGAATCCCTCTTAGCAAAGACTTAACAAAGTATCAGTCCAGACGACTAATTTATCGTACTGGAACAAGAATTACTTGATCACTTCCGGTTCAAAGACCTCCATTTTAATTCCTCTGTCCCTTATCACCAACGTATCTGTAGCGGAATATGTGTTGATTCCATCCGTGAACTGGTATTTTAAATGAATGGCATCGCGTTTTGAACCGCCCCAGGCATCTCCATCTTTTATGAAAGCACCGTTGCCGGTAATAGGATAATCAATGGTAGGGTTCGAACCCGTTTTTACAGAACTGATTCCACTCACCGTACAACTTCCATTCTCTGAAAAATCCAGCAATAAATTCAGCGCTCCGGTTAATATGGAGGAATGGGTATTTTCCTTGATAGACACCTGATTTTTTCCAGTAGTCACAAGGTTCCAAATTTCATTTTGTTCTATATAAGTTGTGCGATAAGATACGGTTTCAACTACTTGTCCTTCATTATTACTTACAACGCTTACCCCGCGATGAAGATAATGTCCATGATATGGATTGACAAATTTGACGGCAAACATGGTGAAATCTTTTGGGGTTATTTCCCACTGATTTGCTATTCTACAGTCAGGATTAGGAATTTGAAAAAGCAATCTTCCTCGTAAAATCGAATCAACATCATTTGTACTCACAATACGCAAAGGAATCACATAGCCTAATTTAATCGCTAAAGGATCGTTAAAAAATGCCTCGGTGAGTTGAACTTCTATACTACCATAAAAATCACCTGCGGGAATAATCAAATGATCGTTTGAACTCAATGTATAATATTCACGCGGCATTGCCAAAATGGGCTCAGAAGAGGCTTTAAATCTAACATTTTGACATAAACTCTCATCTAACCTTATCTTAAGAATCCTGTCTTTAGTGTTTTTATAGACGCCTCCAAACCTTGCAGAGATCAGGAACTTATGATTATTGTCATTTGTGTTATCATATATGTAATTACCCAAGACGAGCGTTCGCACCGGATATTGACGTGGAAAATAAGCGGCAGTACGATCAAAATCAGGAAAATCAACATCTTGATTTTTGCATGCAAACAATGTCGCGAAAAGAACTATAATTATTGATATTTTCTTCATGATTTCTATAAATAATAACGTGTTATATTGCTGTAAATCTAATAACTACCAACCTTTATTTTGAATAAGGGCATTGTATTTTAAGACTTCAGTATCCGGTAATGGCCCATAGATCATATAAGAGTTGTCGTATTTGCGATCCTCTACCTGAACAACGGTGTGATTATTCCCATTGATATTGACCCCTTTTGCCGGATCGGTCAAGTCTTCTTTCCACCTCCTTAAATCCCAAAACCGAAATCCTTCAAAACAAAGTTCAATTCTTCTCTCGTTCCGGATTAGTTTTCTCATCTCCTCTTTAGAAGAGATAGTGTTTAAATATAGATCGGGTTGTTTTATCCCTGCTCGTTTACGGATTGCTCTCAGTACATCTATGGAAGAATAAGCATGTTTACCAGTTCCTTGAGGCCCCCATGCTTCGTTAGCCGCTTCGGCATAAATCAAAAACAACTCGGTATAACGCATGTGCATATTATAATGGTCTTTAGCCGAAGATCCAACCGGATTCAGGTTCACATCCTCTCTCACAAGCTTACGAAGATAATAGCCTGTTCGTGTTGATTGTGGAATGGAATCTTTTGCATTGATTCCGCCACCAGCTTCCGTTTTAATAATTTCCCCTTTCAACACACTGTTATTAAACAAGATGTATAACGACAAACGCGGATCCCTGTTTTCGTAAGGCTTTGCCGGATTGTAAAGGCTTTGCGGGTCATTGATGGGAAATCCATTTACCATGGGAAAAGCGTCAACTAAATTCTGGGTCGGATTAACATCCCCTTTCCCATACAAAGAGGGAGGAAAGACCCGGGATTCCAATGACAAGGAGGCTCCCCTTGCATTTCTCCAGATCGCCTCTTTTTGATCTTTCCCTTTCGAAATATCAATTGCATCAACCAAATTGGCTTTATAAAATTGATGCCCATTGGGATCAAGCCCTGAAATACCTCCAATTTTATCCAGCACCAAGGCAGCATAATTGGCCGTCTTTTCCCACAAAGCAACATCTTCGGTGGAAAAGGCAGGGCTTGCCTCCAATAATGCCACACGAGCTTTAAGGGCTTTTACCGTTTTGCCACTAATACGATGGATAATATCTTTTCCGAAAACGAGGTTATAGTTTGCCACGTTGGAAATATTTTTTAATCCTTCCGGAAGTTCGCTCAAGGAGGTTATATCTCCATAATCATCCATTGTTAAGTATTCCAATGCTTTATCGTAATCGGCATAAATTTGATTTACCGATTCGGTAAAACTTGCTCTTGGTGTGTTAAAATTCCCGTCAGGTTCAATAAATTCATGATAAAGCGGAATTCCCAACAATTCCCCGTTCTTGCCAACTCCGCCTGTGGTAACCAACAGATAATATTCAAACACACCTCTTAATGCATACGCTTCGCCCTTAAGACGTATTTTATACAATCTGTTTAATTCGCTTTCAGTCCATTTCCAGGTTACTGTATCGATAACAGAAATAAATTTATTCAGGTAAAAAATAGCAGAAATGCAATTATTCCATAAACCTACTGGATTAAAATATGCCGACCATTGACCGGTTGCCATTTTAAGATATGGATTTGATATGTTGTTACTAACAGCATCGTCTGTAGCTATATCATTAAAAACGAATCCATTGGTAGGCAGTTTGGCATATGCAGTCATCAATAGACCTTCGGCAAAGGCTGGATTCTCATAAATCCGCTCCATTGTTCCCAGATTTTCATCCTCAGGTTC
The DNA here is from genome assembly GCA_964558145.1 of uncultured Prolixibacteraceae bacterium. Taxonomy (GTDB): domain Bacteria; phylum Bacteroidota; class Bacteroidia; order Bacteroidales; family Prolixibacteraceae; genus UBA1413. The sequence goes on from CAZLDP010000071.1 coordinate 8,581, forward strand.
AAAAATATTTTCACAAGAGATGAAAAGGGTTAAGAGTATGATGAATAGAATGAATGTTATTTTATTATGTTTCATAACCTTTCTTAATTTAAAATATAATTTTCATGCCTAACGAGAATGACCTGTAATAAGGTTCACTACCTATTTTTAGCTCTTTAATGTTCCTGTATTTAGAGAGCGTTAAAAGATTAGATGCTGCAAGAAAAAAACTCAGATCTTTCATTAAGAGTTTTCTCGCAATTGGAGATTGAAATTGATACGTCAGTTGAACTCTTTGCAAGGTGAAATAATCGTCTCTAAAAAGCCAGAAAGTTGAATTGCGGTAATTGTTGGTACTTTCCATTGTCGTTAAACGCGGATAAGTGGCAGTTGCTTTCGTCTTTTCTGTCCAACGGTTCAATACATAATCTGAATATTTCTTATCTCCATCTATTCGGTAATAATTTCCTCCAATATATGAGTTAGCGCCGATACGGCCATTTCCAACAGCAGACAATGAAACATTATTGTAAGTTAACTGTAGATTCAAACCGTAAGAGAAAGGGGCTTGAAATCGTCCTATCCGCACTTCATCATTTTCGTTCACAATTCCATCGTTGTTCTGATCCACGTATTTAATATCTCCCGGTTTTACAATTCCAAATGCATGGATTGCGTGGTTTTTAATGTCATTTTCATCCATGAAAAAGCCATCGGCCTCCAATCCAAATAAAGCATCTACCGGATGTCCTTTGCGGTACTGATAATCGTTGGCATATATCT
>CAZLDP010000072.1:0-9332 GCA_964558145.1 uncultured Prolixibacteraceae bacterium
CTTTCAGTTCAATGGTCTCTATGTTCTTTTCGGCAAAAAATGCCACATCGTACCCATAGCTTCCTTCGGTACATTGTTTTGTTACTTCACTCATTTTCCAGTTCTTTTTGTTAGCGGGAAACTTGCAGGCCGCCGGCCATAGAACCAGAAGCGCCCCAAGTACACCAAACCATCTGTTTCTATTCATATCAGATTATTTACAGGGATAAACAACCAAATTTCCATTCGTGGCGCCTCCCGCTTCGCATACCCGGTGGATAAGGCAAAATTATGCTTAATCGGGTGATCTTCCCCGATTAATTTCCTGTTCTATAACACAATCGCGATGATTGGGCAGAAAGGGAGCCTGATTAGCCGGGCAGGCCAATCCCCGGAAGAATTATCTGTTTTCATTAATCAGGAAGTTCCCCTCCAAATCGACCGGCAGGCTGAACGAGTTGGCGATTTCGTGAAGTATCGCAGCCATCTGACTGCGTGAAACCGGGAATTCGCCGGACTGATCAGGCCTCCCCTCACCCATTCATACACTCAGGCAAGCACAATCAATAGATTTCCCAGAGTTCCACTCCACCATTGGTGCACAGGAATGCCACCACGGCAGATTTTCCATCGGCGCTCACTTTAACCTTTACATCACCCGTTCCGTTTCCATTGCTCGCGTAATTGGGATCCAGCGGGAAATTCAACCAGTCATTCCAGTTTCTGAATTTTATCAGGTCCATGATGGACGCGATTTTATCGGGCCGGAGCATCACTTTCCTGACATCAAAGATCTCTCTCATCCAGTTGGCCGTATTCTGTTCAATCATAAAAATGTAGAAAGCGCCATCCATCTGTGCATAATCAAATGCATGTCCGCCACCCAGCCATTGATGATATACATTCTGGATATGATGTTCCGACTGATAAATAGGTTGATTGGTGTTTCCATTCATATAGGTGATGGCCACTTTCCCCACCCCGCCCTCATAACGGGACAGAAAATAGTTGCTGTTTGCACCAACCTCAACCGGCACAATTTTCGCCTGTACGCCCATGGTATAGTTAACCGTGTAATCGACAACCCGGGGCTGTGTTGATACGACCTTCCCGTCTTTAATCTCCCACTGCAGAAAACTGTTTTTATTCGACAGTGCAAGATAAAGGAATGCATGATTGCTCATATCGCCTTTGACATAGATCTTTCTCCCGATCTGTACACCTGTGATATTCAGCACATATTCAAAAAGCAACTGGGGTTCGGCAGTTACACCTTTCCACCAGAACATATGGATCACATCGCCCACAGCGGTACCAAAATTACAGGAAGCCACATTCCCCGCATCGTCGGTGGTCATGTGCAGGGGTACCGTCTTGGGAAGTGTGCTCCAGTCAACTCCGTTCCAGGAGATATTTCCGGCCTTCTCCCCGTCGGAAATATTGTAATAGCTGAAACCGGTCCGGCTATGTACCACCACATAATTCCCGCTGATCCCGATCGCGCCGTTGTTGTGATTGGTGAAATTCAGTTGGGTGGCTGTCTTTTTCCACACCGAACGATGCTGATAGACCACACTCAGCCGGGCTTTGATCGTGTAGGCCTGCCTGATCCCGTCGGCGCCCACCACCTCAAAATTATAAGGTTGCGAAAGATCAACGGGTCCGACAAAAGGAGGTTCAATCCGGGCATTGTTCGGGATATTTGCCGAGACGTTTATCTTTTTCATATCGGTGGTTTTTAACCCATTGATATCGGCCTCCACGACAATCGGTCCCTCACTTTCCGTGACTTCCACTGCAATTTTGGTATCAACCAGATCAGCGGTCAGGAATGTCAGTGCAGTCAGTTTGTTCCCCGCCGTGGGGATCAGCTCTTCAGCTTCCTGACATCCCGTGAACAGAAGAGCCAGACTGATCGTGCACATTGACAGTAAACTATAAATTCGTTTTTTCATAATGATTCTGTTTTTTAATTACCAAAGTGGCGTTTGTTTGCACAAAGGATTGTTATCTATCTCATTCTGAGGGACGGGAAGCTTATAGTAGCTCTCCTTGAATATCCTGTTCTTGTCGTCACATTCAACTTTTTCAAAAGTAAATGAATCGCCCGATTTGGTGATCTTCAAGCCGTGCATCCTTTTTCCGTCAAGAACCTCCACTGCTTTTTTCCAGCGCCGCAAATCCCAGAGGCGGTGGCCTTCGAAAGCCAGTTCAACCTTGCGCTCTTCCCTGATAATCTCACGCAGAGCAACCTGATCGGTCACGGTGACTTTGGGCAACCGGGCCCGTTCACGGACTTTGTTGAGTGAAACAAGCGCTTCGGCTCCCCTGCCCAGTTCATTGAGGGCTTCGGCATGGTTCAGCAGCACCTCCGCGTACCGGACTTCATACCAGCTTTGGGTACTTATTCCGTCCATCGGTGCATTTTCGTCGATCATCTTCCGGATATAAAAACCCGTGACCGTACCTCCGCCACTCTGTTGGGCGCCATAATGTTCGAAGCCGTCTTTGCCGCCGACAGCCGTCTCGATCGTACGTCCCTTCCAGATGGCTCCGTTGTACAATACGGAAGCGTAAAAACGGGGTTCCCTGTTCAGGAAAGGGTGTGCGGCATGCACCGGATTGTTCCAGTCAAATTGGCTTCCATCGGCCATCCTGTAAGAGTCCACCATTTCAAGGGTGGGCACCGCGATACCCGTCACCCCCTCGCTCTTGTCGCCCTTGGGACTGTACAATTTATGAAAGGAATGCCCAAGGGTTCCGCCAAAACGATAGGTAAGCACACCCTCTTTGCTGTCTTTGGTCTTATAAATCTTGTCATAATCCGGTTCCAGTTGGTACAAACTCCCCTCTTCCCTGATCACCTCTTCAGCAGCAGCCACAGCCTCTTCCCATCTTTCCGCATACAACATCACCCGTGACTTATACCCCATCACGCCACCTCTGGTAAGCCGGCCCAAACTGGCCTTGTCCCATTCGCGGGGAAGATTGTCCGCTGCAAAGTTGAGCTCTTTCGCGATGAAATCGTAACAATCACTCTCCGTGCTTCGCGCCTTGAAAGCTTCGTTAGGCCCGTCAATATAGTCCCTGATAATGATTCCACCGTGACTTCTCACGAGCATGAAATGGAGAAATCCTCTGAAAAACCGCGCCTGGGCTTCCATAAGCTTCTTATCGGCCTCAGAATAAGCGGCATAATTTTCAAGTCCGAAAAGGAATTCATTGATCCGCCTGATGCGGTTGTATTCATAGGTATAATCGGAAAGCACGATGTTCGTGGGACTGATGATGGAACTCAGGATCGTTTTATTTACGTCACCACCGTTTCCCCCCATCACATGCTGGTTGTATTTCACGATATCACTGAACCCGTCGTTGAGCGCCACACCGGCATATTTTGAACCATAAGGGCCATACTCATAGATCGGTTTATAAAAACCATTGATATACAGGTAGGTATTCTCTTTTGTCTTCCAAATCTCGGCTTCGGTATAAACTGTGCGGGGTTCCGGATTCAGGTAATCCTCACTGCAGGCGCCCAGGTAAAGCGCCAGCACGAGAATGAGCACCTGGTATTTGATGTTACTTATTTTCATAATTCTCTGGTTTTAAAAAGTTACACTTACCCCAAATTCAAACGTACGTTGCTGGGGATAATATCCATTGTTGATTTCAGGAGCCTCCGGATCGATGCCATATTTGTTCAAACCCGACCAGGTAATCAGATTGGAACCCGTGAAACTCAGTCTGACGCCATCAATTCCGGCATCTTTGAATAAGCGGTTTGCAATGGTGTAACCGATCTGGGCATTCTTTAACCGGAGATAATCAGCATTCCGCATCCACCACGACGAAGCCCATCCGTTGCAGTTGCCGACTTCAGCGGCCACTGTGGTAAGGCGTGCAAACTCGGCATCCGGATTTTCAGGAGTCCAACTGTTCTCGATCAGGAAAATGGGTGAATTGCCGTTGCCGTGAAAAGGGCGGGTGTAAATCGTAGCATCAACTGCTCCGTTCTCATAAACCCCGCTCAAAAAGATGTCGCGGATGGCCGCTCCCTGGAAAAAGAGGGTGGCATCGAAATTTCTCCAGGATGCCCCCATATTCAACCCGTACATCAGCTCAGGGAAGTTGCTGTTTCCCAGAAAAGTATAATCCTGGGCGCTCTCTATCCTGCCATCCCCATTCAAATCCTTGTAGATGATATCACCCTGTCTGATCTGGCTTATTTTCTGAAGGTGACTCAACGTGGGAGTAGTCATGATCTGTTCGTCCGACTGATAGAGGCCTTCTGCAATAAATCCCATCTTTTCGCCCATCTTTCTGCCGGTGCGTTTCTGATTCAGTGGAGTATTCGGACTTTCATTCATCTTCAGGATCTTATTCCGCGACCACCCTAAATTGCCTTTCAGGTTGTAATTAACCTGGCCCATTTTGTGGCTGTGGGTCAAAACCAGTTCGAATCCCTGGTTGGCCACCTCTCCTCCGTTGATAGTCCCCGGATAATTGCCCCCGAGTGAGGCCGGGAACAGACTTCCCCCGCCAATTAAGATATCCCGGGTATGTTTGTAGAAGTAGTCGAATTCCATTCCGAAAATTCCCCTGGTCAGCATCATCTCGAAACCCACGTTGTAGGTGGCTGTTTTTTCCCAAGTGATATCCCTGTTCACCTCCCCTGCGGTATAGACCGAAATATACTCTTTGTCACCAATATAAATGGTGGCCGGATTTCTTCTCATCATGTTCAGGTAGGCAAACTGGCCCACATTCAGGTCGTTACCCAAAACCCCCGCGGAAGCGCGAAACTTAAGATTCTCAATCTTTTGTTTCAGTTCACCGAAAAAGGGCTCTTCAGAAATCCTCCATCCGGCGGATGCAGCAGGAAAGAACCCCCAGCGATTGTGGGGAGGGAAACGGGAAGAACCATCGTAACGGGCGGCCAGTTCCAACAGGTACTTGTTGTCAAATGCATAATTGACCCTGCCAACAAAACCTGCCCGTTTGAAAACACTGCTGTTCCCGTACACATTGGGCCTTCCGTTGTTGTCCTGGATATCGTTCCCCATATCAAGCTCATGGAGGGTAGTCACATCATAATCCACAGCGGTGGCTCCGATGCTTTCCCCTTCCTGGAGGGCTTCCTCAAAAAGGAACAATCCTGCCACATCATGTTTTCCAAACCTGTTGGCATAAGTGACGGAAGGTTGAAGGGTTCGCCTGTAAAACTGACTGTTCGCATGGGTAAAGGCAGCCACATTGGTCGCCGTCACCGCCAGATTGGTCAGCACTTCGGTATAGCTGTTGGTGGCGATATCGTAACGGTTCACCTTTTCGGGGGCAGCCCATGCCCGGCTTGTGGTATAATCCTTGTCATAGCTCATCTTAATCCCCAGTTCCAGTCCCTTTACCCATGGCAATTCCCAGGCAAATTTGGCCGACGACTGCAACACGTTCATCACCGAGTTGTTGTATCCCACATTGTTGTATACCAACGGGTTCAGGGTATTATTCTTGTTGAAGTGCCCGACGGTCGGCAGTCCCTCATAGGTCGTGGGCAAAAAGGCGAATACCTTCGATGCCAGCATGATCGGATTGTTCCAGGCCTGACGGGAAAGACCAAAATACCCCGACTTCCTGGCTTCCTGACGGGCAGCCAAATCCAGTTCCAGCCTGAATCCGTGGTTCAGTTTCACATCGACATTCGAACGCACGTTGTAGCGCTGAAAATCGAAATTGTCAATGATACCGTCCTGCGAAAGATATCCGGCCGACAGGAAATACTTCACCGATTGGTTGCCCCCGTTGATGTTGATGTTGTGATGGGTTGAGAAAGAACCCGGTTTCATGATTTCATCAAACCAGTTGGTATTTGCGATTTTCCCTTCCGGATCACCGTGGAGTGATTTCTCATAAAGACTTTGCGTGAAAATGGGTTCCTTCCCATCCATTTCAAGCGCTTTGTTGTACCATTTGATAAAATTGGGACCATCGAGAAATTCCGGGAAAAAAGTATTCTGGTTGTAAGAGACCTTTCCGGTATAGGTAATTTTAGGTTCCTGCGTGTTCCCTCTTTTGGTGGTGACCAGAATCACCCCACCGGCTCCCTGAACACCATACACGGCTGCGGCAGAGGCATCCTTCAGGATGGAGATTTTATCGATGTCGTTGACATCAATCTGAGAGAAACCCCGCTGTACGCCATCGACAATCAGAGTGGCGGAGCTGTTCCCCAAGGTGGAAAGTCCCCGGACCCGGATGGAGGAACCATCGTAGCCGGGTTGCCCCGATGATTGCAGCGTCGTAAGACCTGGAAGTTTTCCTCCCAGCGTGGAGGAAATATCCCCGGAAGGCGCCTGCAAAAGCTCCTTGCTTTCAATTTGGGAGACAGAACCCGTGACACTTACCTTCTTCTGGGTACCATAGCCCACCACAATCACCTCATCAAGTTGCTCCGTGCTTTGTTTCAGGGTGACCTCCACAAAGGTTCTGCCATTCAGGGCCACTTCCTGTTCTGAATAACCCACATACGACACCAACAGGATACCCTGGAGTGACGGAACAGGCAGCGTGAATTCCCCGTTTCTGTCAGTAATGGTACCCTGCCGGGTACCTTTGACCACCACATTCACTCCGATCAGCGTCTCGCCGGCAGCATCAACCACCCTTCCCCGCACATTCACCTGTGCCAGCGCGATCTGAGCCGGAAATACCAGCAGCACAAGGAACAGATTCCGGATGAATCTGCTCTTCCACCCGAATAACCGTTTGTTACATTCCATAGATTCAGTTTTTTTAAGTTTTACAAATGAGATTCTGAATTATCATTGAATGAATCTCCCTTCAAAATTAGCGGGCAGGACTACCTGAACCCGTTTTCCGCTCTCCGGGTAATCAACTCCGTTATCCTGCGGTACAACACAAGATCGGCTTCATCGCCCGACAGCGACAGCTTATAAAAGGCATCGCCTCCCTGGTACCAGGCCACTTTCAACGAATCAAACACCCCGTTTTTCTCGTAAACATCGAGGTAATCCCTCAGCCGGTAACCCCATCCCTTGTTGTTCGCCAACGCCCTGTCGTCAAACTCCATTTCCATATTCATCCCCGTTTTACCGGCCCTGTCGCACGCCTCCTGCAGCCGGGAATAAGGCACGCTTTCATTGAAGAAATAGTTGGGCTGGTAATAGGGTACATTAAATCCCAGGCTTTTCCACTCGGAATAGCCGTCGGAATTGAAATAAGGAATCCAATAGAAATCGTATTCCTTTTCATAAATATAATCAGCCACATCGCCTGCCAGACTCCGGCTGTTTGTGGCTTCCTCGGCGAGCCAGTAAAAACCGGAAAGCTCCACATGTTCAAAACCGGCATCCCGGAAAAGTTCCAAAGCGCGGTCAATATACCACCTGCAGGCCTCCAACCTGTCGTCCTTGTTGGAAAAACGGAGGGGACGGCCATTGATCTCTCCCCAGTCAACCTGACCGGGAATGGGTTCCGGAACACACAAAACAACTTTCCTTTTGGTGAAATCCCCCCCGATACCTCCGCGAACGGAAACCTCTTTAATCTGTTGGTTCAACGCATCAATGCCGTTACCCCTGGCAAAATAATTTTTAAGCAGATTCTCCCATTCCACCTTTCGTGCACCCTTTTTCTCATATCCCGAAGCAAAACCACGGCCCAGCCCATCGTGAATTTCCAGAAAAAGAAACCCATCGAACAACCACTTTCCCTCACCCTTAACCGTGGCGGAAACATAAGGTGCGAAATGGGCCTTGTTCCACCTGACCGACCGGTGAGCTCCCCCATCGTAAATCAGCACCAGATCATGGGGAACCGCCCGGTAGTATTTCAATTCCCGCGCAGAAGGCTCTTCTTTAAAAATTAACTTCTCGTCCTCATTGTTCAACTTATTTCCACAGGAACAAGCGGAGAGTGTGATCAAAAGGGACAATTCCCAAATAATTGAAACACAAATAATTAAAACGGTTTTTACCCGGTAAGCTCTCATTTTCGCGGTTTAAGTGGTTTCTGTCCAGTGACTATCTCGTTTTATAATGGAATACCCGCTTTTTGAAAATATTTTGTTTCAAATAATCACAACCAGATTTTTTCTGATTTTGCTGAATCGTATCTCTTTTCGGAGTAAATCGGTATTGCATTTACTCTTGCCTGCCCAACTGCTTTACGGAGCCTTATTTTAGACTCTTTTCGCATGTTGGGTGGTTTCGTTTCTACATTCGTTAAGCTTTAGATCGTTTTCCCATTTTATTCTTTATATGAGGTTTTTCTTTCGCAGAACCAGGGCTCCCGCACCTTTCAGGGCTGCATCGGTTCCTATTGAACTGAAAGTCAGGCTACAGGAGCGAAGAGGTAAAGAAAGTGCGGTATGAATCATCCCCGATTTGATTGAATCTGACAGTATCTCTTTTGCAGGTACATGTTCTCCTCCCACAATGATCACTCAGGGGTTTAGGAGATTCAGTACATTCCCGAGCGCATTTCCAAGCTTGAAACCGATTTGGTGGATTAACGAAATAGACAAGGCATCACCCTCCCTGGCGGCCTTCATGATTTGCCTGAAGTTGACATCCTTGCCATTGCCCCCTAATGCCAACAAGGAGGCTTCACCAGCTCCTGTTTTATCTTTAAAGTTTTCTTCCAGCGCATAGCCGGAAACTTCAGTACCCAGACACCCTCTTTTACCGCACAGGCATAACTTGAAAGAGTCCGTAATCTGCATGTGGCCAATTTCCCCTGCAAAACCATCTTCCCCCGTCACAATCACACCGTTGGTGATTATCGCCAGTCCCAATCCCTGACTTAAGTTGACCACAAAGGCATTTTTCACATTCCGGGCCTCCCCGAAAACCTGCTCTGCAAGGCCGATTAAATGCGTATCATTGTCCAAGTAAACGGGAAAATGAAATTCATTTTCAAAATAGCCGGCCAGGGAATCTTCCAAAAAGTTAAAAAAACTGTAGGAGGTTCCCGTTTTTGAGTTTATCCTGCCGGTTATACCGACTCCCATTCCTAAAATCTTCCTTTTTTCGACGCCGGACTCCCCGATCGATTTTCCGATACGGGATGAAACTGTGCCCAGGCATTCAGAGGTGTTTTCCAGGATAAAATCATCATATCTGACAGAATAAACTTCCTCCATGGCCAGGTTGTACACGGATATGGAAAGCGCTTTCAACAAAACAGTCACCCCAACAGTAAAAGCGTAATTTTTGTCCACTTTGTACAAGGAAGGAGGTCTTCCGTTTCCCGTCTCTTTTTTCCCTGACTCCACGATTACTTTCAGTTCCCTGAGTTAATTAATCAGCCTTTTACCGGTCGGCACACTTAAC
>CAZLDP010000073.1:0-9275 GCA_964558145.1 uncultured Prolixibacteraceae bacterium
ACCCAGCAATATCCCCTCCCCTTTGTCGCCTGCCACGATCGAAAAAATTCCCGGCGCTGCCGATTGGCTGCTGGTTTGGAACAACAACGATGGTTCAGATCCTAAAATTAAAGACAAAAGGACCCCTCTGACGGTGGCCATATCACAAGATGAGGGAAAGACATGGAAATTCATTAAAAATATCCAGGATGATCCTGATGGTTGGTATTGTTATATCGCCATTCATTTCGTCAGTAAACAATCGATTCTGCTGAGTTACTGTGCGGGAAGTCAATCAAAAGGAACCCATTTGTCAGTAACTGACATTACGCTTCTTGATAAGAATTGGCTCTATTACGAAAACGATCCGTCAGGAAAATAGAACAGCTAATGGCCATATGGCCTGTAAGAGTTAGAAATATTGGAAATGAGATAATATGGAAAAGAATAAGCCGGAAGTAAACGGAAATTCCGATAAGAATATCATGACAATGAGCCGTTCTGCTTCGGAAAATAAATATTTACATAAAGATTTCCATCAATCCATGAATCTGTTGTTGGATTATATCTATAAACATTTTGGAGGAGAGGAAGTAATCCGGTACTTGAAACAATTTACCATTGCCTATCATCATCCGCTTCACTTGTTGCTGAAGCAAGGGGATATGGAAGCTTTAGCCCGCTACTTTGTTGATATTTACGAAAAGGAGGAATGGCCAGTAAGGGTTGATCTGACTGAAAACGCTCTGGAAATCGAGCAGACTGCATGTCCGGGGATAACCCATATCAGATCGTTGGGGCAAACTCCCACTCCCTTGTATATTGAAACTTACAGGAGTGTATATTCAACCCTGTGCGATGGGACAAAACTGGACTATACTTTAGTATTCTTTGACAATGAAACAGGAGCCTGCAAACAATTATTTACAAAAAGAGAATTGCCATGATCTCATGTACTGAATTTATCCCTGCCTACAGCGAGGGATTCAAGTTTATAGAACAGCTTGGAGGGAGAACGGAAGTGGAGAAATTTTGGGCTGAATTGTCCGATCTCTATTTAAAAGATACATTGGCCAAATTAATCTCCGGGAAAGGGTTGGAAGGATGCTTCGAGTACTGGTCTCGCTCCCTGAATGAAGAAGCTGCTGACTTTACCCTGATCCTGAATAAGGCAAAGAGGGAATTCCAGATTGTCATGCACAAATGTCCTTCTAAAAGCAGATTGATGGAACTGACCCATTTAAAACCTTATCATTCCTATTGCGATCATTGTGAAGCATTGTATAAACCTGTCGCTGAAAGGGCAGGCTTTAAGTACAAATCGGAAATCGACTGTGACCATGCTACCTGTTTACATATTATTTACAAATAATAATTCAAAAAATGAAAAGAGAGTTTTTTCCCGCACTGGGAACTCCCACAGACCTTGACGGCGCTCTAATCAAAAATAGTTTCAGCAGGCAAATAGAGCTTATGATTGAATCCGGTGCACAGGGGGTTCTGTGCTTGGGGTCCATGGGCAACATGGCTTCCATTAGAAACCGGGAATACCCAATTGTTGCGCAGCACTGCTGTTCTGTAGTCAAGAAAAAAATTCCCTTGCTGGTGGGTGTAATGGACTGCTCAGTATCGAGAATTTTAGACCGGATTGATTCTCTCGGTAATCTGGATATCGACGGAGTAGTGACTACCACTCCTTTTTACAGTTCACTTAAACCAGATGAAATTGTCCGTTTTTATTCTGCACTATCCGCAAAATCAAAATATCCCGTGTATATTTATGATTTACCAGGTGCTACCCAGACCGCCATCACGATTTCCCAATTAAGAAAGCTTGTGCCAGAGAGAAATATTTCCGGCATTAAAACCGGGAATCTGACTCTGATTATGGAATTCTTAAGAGACCCCATCATGAAGGATAATGACTTTTCCATCTACTTCAGTAACCTTGATTTGTTTGACATAGCCATTAAATCAGGAATTTACAGGAATCTTGATGGCATGTTCACCTGCACTCCGCGTAATACCCGTGCGATGTATGATGAGAATAGTGACGAAACAGTAATTTCCAAATGTCTTAACAATATACTTAAATTAAGGAATCTGTTCATTAAGGAGAATGTGTTGGCGGCATACTCTTATGCCATGGAACTTCTGAAATGCCCCGGCAATTATCATGCAGACTACGCATTATCCCTATCTGACGAATTAAAGGAAGAGATATCTGCGACAATGAAATATATCCATGAAATATAGTAATCATCCAGTTCCTCCAATGAAAAACAGATTTTTAGGAAAGACCGGAATAAAGGTGTCAGAAATTGCATTCGGGAGTGTTGAAATAGGGATGCCGTATGGGATTGGCATTGAAAGTAAAAAGGATATGCTCCCCGAGAAAAATGCGATTGAATTGCTGAATATTGCGCTTGATAAGGGCATCAACTTCTTCGATACAGCAAGGATGTATGGCGACAGTGAACACATTCTGGGAAAAGCCTTTAAAGAAAGGCGAAAAGAGATTGTCGTTTGCACAAAGTGCAGCCATTTGCGTAACCGGGATGGTCAGCTTCCTGAAAAGACAAAAATTGAAAGCGCTATAAAAGTCTCTTTATCGCAGAGTTTACAAGCTCTTCAAACCGACTTTATCGATGTGTTCATGCTTCACCAGGTAGATAAAGAAATACTTGATAATCAAGAAATAACTGACACATTTCAAAAATTGAAGAGAGACGGCATGATTAAAGCCACGGGTATCTCCACTTACACGGTTGAAGAAACAAAACAGGCAATTGAACATGGAAACTGGGATGTTATCCAATTGCCTTTTAACCTGATGGATCAGAGACACGCCCTATTGTTCAAACGGGCACAGGAGAAAGGGGTTGGCATCGTGGTACGCTCTATATTGTTGAAAGGACTTTTAAGTAACCGCGGAAGAAATTTGCATCCGGCTCTAAAAGACGTGGAAAATCATATCTCAAAATATACCAGGTTACTGGGGCAAAACATTTCCGGTTTGCCAGAATATGCCATCAGATTTGGCCTTTCATTCCCGGAAGTATCCTCTGTACTGGTAGGCATTGACAAGATGGATTATTTAGAGCAAACCCTGGCTGCCGCATATGGCGCTTATCTTACAAAAGAAGAGTTGGAGAAAGCCAAACAATTATCATATCCTGATCCGGATTTTTTAAATTTACCTTACTGGGACAAAATGAACTGGTTAAAATAAAGTGAGATGAATGTAAAAGAGTTGTTAAACCTGAAAAATAAAGTAATTTTAGTTACGGGTGGCGCCGGCTTGTATGGCAAGTGTATTGTGGAGGGTTTGGCGGAGGCCGGCGGCACTGTCATCATCGCCTCACGGAATATCGCTCATGTGGAAGAAGTGGCTGACCGGTTCAGACAAAATAACCTCGATGTGCATGCCATGCAGGTGGATCAGGGTGACCATTCCTCCATACTGGCCTTGAAAAATGAAATCGAGAACCGGTTTGGAAGACTCGACGTATTTGTAAACAATGCGGTGGCCCGCCCCATGAAAGGCTATGACGATCCGGTGGAGAATATTGCAGTTTCCATGCAGATCAATGCCACAGGGAGCATGGATATTCTGCGCGAGATGTGTGACCTGATTGCCAGGAGCGGTGGAGGAAGTGTGATCAACATCTCATCCATGATGGGAATGTACGGTCCCGATCTCTCCAATTATGAAGGCACTTCAATGGGAAATCCCCCTCCCGACTATTTTTTCCACCGGGGAGGGTTGATCAATCTTACACGTTATTTGGCCCGCATCCTGGCTGATAAAAAAATCAGGGTGAACTGTGTCAGTCCGGGTGGTTTGTTCAACAATCAACCGGAGCGATTCCTTGAGAATTACTGTAAAAAGGTACCCGTGGGACGCATGGCCAACAACGACGACATCAAAGGGTTGATGGTGCTGCTTTCATCCGATGCAGGAGCCTACATCAACGGAGAGAATATCCTGATGGACGGGGGGATGCATGCCTAATTACACCCGCTCTTTGAGTTAATTTAAGAAGCATTCTCCTACTGGTGTTAATATGTTAGAAGTGAAATAATGAGCACAAACCCCGGTAACCGGAATAACATGAAAGAAGAGAGATCCCTCCTTCATATTGAAGGGAATATTGTTACTGAAAACGAAATTGTCTCAGGTTTTATCACCGTGGAACGCGGCAGGATCGTCGCGGTGAGTCAATCCAAACCAGAGGGGCAGATTCTCCATTTCAGAGACCATTATATCGTACCCGGATTCATCGACTTGCATATTCACGGAATCCATACTTTTTTGTCAGACAATGGGCCAGAAGATCTCTCCTCCATTTGCCTGGCATTGCCGCAATACGGCGTCACCGGATTTTTACCCACCATTGCTCCCCGTCCCAAAGGAGAAGATGCGGCATTCCTGTCGCGATTAGCTCAAACCAAAACTTCAGGGGCAGAAATAGTGGGATTTCATCTTGAAGGGCCCTTCCTGAAAATTACCGGGGCACTGGGCAGTGGAGCCATATCGGGGGCCGATTCAGAAAGGGTCAAGGCTTTGATTAAGGCTGCCCTACCCTACAAAGCCATTTTCAGCATATCGCCCGACGTGGAAGGTATCGAAAAACTCCTCCCCCTTATGGTGAAAAACAACACACCGGTTTTTATGACCCATACCGCGGCAACGGTGGAAGAAACCCAAAAAGCCATTCAGGCCGGGGCTCGTCATGCCACTCATTTTTACGATGTGTTTCCTTGTCCACGAGTCACCGAACCGGGGGTGCGGCCTTGCGGCGTCGTCGAGGCCATCCTGGCCGATGAACGCGTCAGCGTGGACTTTATCCTGGATGGAGTCCACGTGGATCCGGTAGCGGTAACAATGGCCCTTGTGGCCAAATCAAAGGGACCGGGCAAAGTCTCCCTGATAACCGATGCCAATATAGGCGCCGGATTAAACCCCGGAAGATTCTCGTTTGGAAACCTTCCGGATGTCTATTTTACCGCCAAGGGAGAACCAGCACGGTCGGTAGCCGACGATACGCTGGCCGGAAGCGGACTGACCATGGACCAGGCGCTGAGAAACGCCATGGCCTGGTTGAAACTCGATCTGGTAGAGGCAGTGAAACTTGTGAGTTACCATCCGGCAAAAGTGCTGGGGATCGACGACCGGAAAGGGTTATTGTCCACAGGTTATGATGCCGATTTTGTGATCCTGAACGACAGTCACGAAGTCATCCAAACATGGATTAACGGAGAATGCAAGTATAAGAATGATTATCAACGATAATTAACCAAATGATTATGAATCAACATGCTTCATTAAACCAGCCTTTTGATTTCAATCCTTCACCGTGGGTACCCTTTAAAGACAAAAATGAGATCCGGAGAGTAGCCGCTATAAAAAGAGAGGATATTGAAAAACATGATAACCCGGGGTTCCGGATCCGCGTAGTGGCTGATGCTGACATCGATTATATCTGGATAGCAGATATGCTCAGCAGGATCAAACAATCGGCTGAAACAGGACAAAAGCTGGTAATGATACTCCCCAATCCGGTACCTCTGTACAGGCAACTGGCGAGATTGATCAATGCCTGCCGCATCGATTGTAAAAACCTCTGGGCATTTGCCATGGATGAATATGCCGATTAAAACGGTATCATCGAGACCGAAGAGTGGGATTGCGGCTTTGCCCACTCCATCAAGAGGAACCTAAACTATGAAATCGACGAGAAACTGAGACCTCCCAGTTCCCAGTTCGTGGGATTTACCAACAAGAATGTAAATGATTACAGTAAAATAATTGCCGATCAGGGAGGGGCCAATATCTGTTACAGCGGTCCGGGCTGGACAGGCCATTTAGCCTTCATCGAGCCAGATGCGCCTGAATTTCAGGGTTCTTTAGAAGAGTGGAAAAACATGGAAGCCAGGATTTGCACATTAAGTCCCTTCACCATTGCCCAAAACTCGCTGCACGGCAGTTTCGGGAAAAGCGGGAATCTGGCGGCGGTGCCTCCACGGGCAGCCACCATCGGACCTGCAGATGTAATCCGTGCAAAACACCGTTTCGATACCCATGCGATCTCAGTACATGGCACCACCACTTCGTGGCAACGGTTTATTTCACGCCTGGTACTTCACGGACCGGTCACTCCCAGGGTGCCCGAATCGATACTTCAAACGCTGAGAACCGATGTTTTTGTGTCGGAGACAATCGCTCAAAACATTGAACCTGACTGGAATAAAGGATATTAACTCATTTATCGGACAATGGGCATGTCATCGATTTGTTTAAAAGCAGGGGCAGCGTATCGCGACATTACACCTCCCGGTTCTCATTTTTTGTTTGGCTATCCCTATGTGGAAAGAATGAGCACGGGTACGCACGACCCGTTGTTAAGTTCCGCCCTCTACCTGGGTGATGGGAAAAACGAGGTGTTGTTTATTTCGAACGATGTGATCTATGTAAGCAAGGAATCGGTGGCGCGCATCCGGAAGGCTGTTTCCCAAAAGACAGGAATCCCGGAGCATCATGTAATGATTGCAGCCACGCATACCCATTCTGCCCCGGTCACCGTGGAGGTGGCAATCAGCGCAAACGATCCTGTGGTTCCCCGGGTCGACCCGGAATATCTTCATTTCATGGAAGAGCGGACCGCAGCCGCAGCCATTGAAGCCCGCGGAAAGGCCGAACCTGTGGAAATAAGCTTTGTCAGGGGAGATGCCACCGGAATTGGCACCAACCGGCATAATCCGGATGATGCAAAAGACATGGATCTCCCCGTAATGGTGGTCCGGAACCTGCAGAAAGAGTTTCTGGGCTGCTTGTTGGTTTGCAGTATGCATCCCACCGTACTTCATGAGGATTCAACCCTGTACAGCAGCGATTTTCCCCATTATGTCAGAGAAACGCTCCGGCAGGAGTTCCTGGGAGAAAAATGCACCGTGGTCTATTTCACCGGGACCGCCGGGGACCAGAGTCCGCGCCACGTCACAAAAGCCAATACCTTCAACGAAGCCCGGCGAATCGGGAAAATAGTGGCCTCATCGGTGATTATGAAACTGTCGGAACCTCTCTCCTATTCATCCTGCGTACCGGTTTATACAGCACATGAACTGGTTGATTTACCCAAACGGCAGTTTCCCGAAGTGGAATGGGCCTTGCAAAACCGCGACCGTGCAAAAATTCAGTATGAAACCCTGCGCAAAAATTCCGGAATCCCTCAGGAAATCAGAACCGCGGAGGTGAACTGGTTTGGGGCCGAAGAGTTGTTGTACCTGTCGAGCCTGGCTCAGTCGGGTTCATTGGACTCCTTTTATGAAAGCTCTCTGCCGGCAGAAATAATGGTGATCAGGGTGGGTGAGTGGGCGTTCGTTTCCTGGCCCGGAGAAATTTTTGCCGCATACGGCCTGAACCTGAAAAAACAGTTCGACACCATGGCCCTGATTACCTGCGCTAATGGAGAACTTCAGGGATATATTCCCACTGAAGAGGCTTTTGAGAAAGGATTTTATGAAGCCGGAAATTCGTTTTTCGATTCCGGTGCGGGAATCATCATGTTAGAAAGGAGCATTTCACTATTGAAAAAAACAGGCAGATGAGTTTCTTCCTGGGAATTGATTTAGGCACCAGCTATTTCAAAGCAGGGGTATTTGACGAAACCGGCAGGTTGGCCGGCTTGGGACGCCAAAGGGTGAATTACGTGACCGGCGCCGGAAATCGCTGCGAATTACCGGTTCCCGGTTTCTGGACAATCCTTCATCAGTGCGTAGGAGAAGCCCTCAGGGAAGCCGTGGTCTCCCCTGAAGAGATTGCCGCATTCTCTTTTTCTTCCCAGGCCAACAGCTTTATCCTCCTCGACCGGTTCGACAAAGCCCTGACGCCATTCATTTCATGGACCGACAGCCGGGCGGATCCCCTTCCCCCTGCCCTGACAAAACTGACGGAGAGAACCGACTTCCTCAATAAAACCGGATTAGGTCTCCGGCCCGGGAAGCATTCGTTGATTGCCAAAACCGACTGGTTTCAGAAAAACGAATCCTCCATTTGGGAAAAAGTAAAAACCATCCTTTCGATGCCCGATTATCTGACCTATAAGCTTACGGGTGAGAAAGTGAGCGATATAAGTACATCCTCCCTGACCGGACTGTTGGATGTTCAGGAAGGCAAATGGTGGTCTGAGGCAACCAATCTTTTCAACATAAAAACCGACCAACTCAGCACTATCTTCAGGACTGGAACCCGGGTGGGACATCTGACCGGGAAAGGCGCGGAACTGACCGGTTTATCCCCCCACACCCTTCTTTTTACCGGCGGCCTCGATCACCATATGGTAGCCATCGGAGCGGGAGTACCCTGTATGAATACCCTCAGTGAATCCACGGGAACCGTATTGGCCTGTGTCGGTTACCGGGAAGGATATGATCCCCGCGAAGGGGTAAACACGGCCCCGGGGCTCGATGACAACCACTTTTTCAATATGACTTTTGATGACAACGGGGCGCTGGCTCTCGAGTGGTACCAGAAGAAATTTGCTCCGCAATCCACCATCCAGAAACTGCTGAAGCAGGCAGAAATGGTAGAGCCAGGCAGTTGCGGACTGATCGCTTTGCCCTGTTCCCATGAATTCCCGGGATTAAGCGGTTTCAAACAGGTGACAAAAGATCATCAACATGCTCATTTCGTGAGGGCCATCCTTGAATCGACGGCAGCAAGTCTGGCTGGTCTTGCCCGGAAGTTGGATGAAAACAACCCTTACCAGGCAGTGGTCCCTTCAGGAGGGGGAGCTAAAAGTAAGTTGTGGATCAGGATAAAATCCGGCATGTTGAACAAGCCGTTTCTTATACCTGAATCGGGAGAACTTGCCTGCAAGGGTGCAGCCCTGATGTGTGCAGTGGGAATGTCCGTTTACAAAAGCGTTCAGGAAGCCATGGACAATCAGATACACTTCAGGGAAACGACATTGCCCCGTCCCGATGAAGTAAAGCAATATGAAAAATGGTTTAACCAGGTCAAGAAAGCCAAAATAATGAGTAACTTAGGGATGCCAAACTAAAATGAGGGACCAAGGTTGCGAGACACGCAATATGTAACACTACCTTTGTTTAACGGGAATTTCGGAGGTTCCCGGCCTCCGGCAGACATGGGATTATGATAAAAATACTGGTGCTAATCGACCCCTCCACAGAGTTCAGCCGCCGCTTTCTAACCGGTTTAATCCGTTATGCCCACGAAAATGGCCCCTGGATATTTTACCGAATGCCCGCCTATTACAAAACTCTCTCTT
>CAZLDP010000074.1:0-9245 GCA_964558145.1 uncultured Prolixibacteraceae bacterium
ATCCCAGCCCTGTGGAGGTGTACACCCGTGGTTGGGCCCGCAGCGGCGCCATAGTGCAGAAACGCACCTTTTACGACCGGGAAATCACCCTTTCGCCCGACTGGGGAGGCCCCCTTTTCTGGGTTCATTATTCCCATCTGGGGTTGGATCCCCGCGGACTACGTGACCTGTATGCCGACTACTGGAAGGAACACGTCAACACGGTCAAAATCCATCATGCTTATGCGGTAGCCAATCCGGGTGGATTCAAAAACTACGGGAGCCGTTGCTGGGGGCTCACCGCCAGTGACGACCCCAATGGGTATGCTTCCCATCAGCCGGTCCTCAATGACAACGGAACCATCAGCCCCACAGCCGCATTGGCAAGCCTCCCCTATGCCCCTTCTGAATCCCTGGCAGCCCTCACCTATTTCTACCGCGACCGGGGCGGAGAACTCTGGGGACGTTTCGGGCCTTACGACGCCTTCAACGACCAGTTGGGATGGGTGAAAAAAGCCTGGCTGGGTATCGACCAGGGCCCCATTATGGTGATGACGGAAAACTATAGGTCGGCACTTCTTTGGACCCTCTTCATGAAAGATTCCGACATCAAAACAGGGCTTGCAAAACTTGGGTTTCAGTACGATCCGCTCTCCCCTGCCCAGACCCAAATTTCCCGTGATATCCTCACCATTTTTCCAAACCCCACCAGCGGGATGACTACGATCACCCTCCCTGTGAATAGGGGAAAAGGAGCGCTACAGGTTTTCGACTCCGCCGGGCAGTTACTCTTCGGCACAACCTTTGAAGAATCTGCCGCCAGTATAACCGTAGACGGCAGGAAATGGACACAGGGATTATACCTCATCAGGCTAATCTTGGGATCCACAGTTTATTCCGGCCGTGTGATCATTTCAAGACAATAAGTATGGAAGGCGCCTATGCATACGACAGATATTAAAAAATTCAACCGATCCTACATGAAGACAATCCGATTTATGACACTGATGATCCTCTTGGCAGGAATAATGACGACCTCGTGCTCGACCCGTTCATCATCTCCCCCCAAAGAGGCCGGTGCCCATCTCGTGTTGAGCGACGATTCCCTCCTTACCCTTTTACAGTATCAGACTTTCAGGTATTTCTGGGATGGAGTGGAGCCAGTCTCGGGATTGGCTAGGGAGCGGATCCACATGGACGGCAACTATCCCCAGAACGACCAGGATGTGGTGACCCTTGGAGGCTCCGGTTTCGGGATGATGGCCATCCTGGTGGGTATCGAACGGGGATTTATCACCCGTGAGGAGGGATTTTTGCGCCTACGCCGGAATACTGACTATCTTGCCCGCGCCGACCGGTTCCACGGGGCCTGGCCCCATTGGCTTGAAGGGCCCACGGGCAAGGTAAAACCCTTCAGCTCGAAAGATGACGGCGGGGACCTTGTGGAAACCGCCTTCCTGGTCCAGGGACTTCTTACCGTGGCCGAATATTTTAAAAACGGCAACCAGCAGGAGCAGCAATTGGTGAGCGACATCAACAGACTATGGCAGGAGGTGGAATGGGACTGGTATACCCAGGGGAAAGAGGTCCTTTTCTGGCACTGGTCACCCAATGTGGGCTGGGAGATGAATTTCCCGGTAGGAGGCTACAACGAATGCCTTATCATGTATGTATTGGCAGCTTCTTCACCCACGCACCCCATCAGCCCGGAGGTCTACCATAAGGGATGGGCCCGCGGTGGCGCCATCGCCCACGACACCACTTATTATGATCTTCCCACGGTTTTAGACTTCTACGAGCACGGCGACGACCCGACCGGACCCCTTTTCTGGGCCCACTATTCCTATCTGGGGCTCAACCCCAAAGGACTGAAAGACCGGTATGCCGACTACTGGCAACTCAACCGGAACCAGGCCCTGATCCATTATCGTTATGCTTTAGACAATCCCAAGGGATTTGAAGGTTACGGGGAGAAACAGTGGGGAATGACCTCCAGCTATTCGCCAAATGGTTATGCTGCCCACCATCCAGGAGAAGAGGATTTGGGGGTCATCTCTCCCACGGCTGCACTCTCCTCATTTCCCTATACTCCGGAAGAGTCGATGAAGTTCCTCCGTTACCTTTACGAAGAAGCCGACTCCCTAATCGGAGAATACGGCCCTTACGACGCCTACAGCCAGACGCACAAGTGGCTCCTACCCCGCTACCTGGCCATTGATCAGGGCCCCATTCCCGTAATGGTGGAGAACTACCGGACCGGCCTGCTCTGGAACCTCTTCATGAAAAACGAAGAGCTTCAGCGGGGACTTCAGATCCTGGAATTTACCTTTGATCCAGCAGCAATAACGCAGTAATTTTTCTGTATGATATCCAGAATAAACAGACGATATTTATTCCCTGGCCTGCTGTTGGTTCTCCTGGCGGGCGTGCCTGATCCCGCTCCCGGCCAGGGACAGAAATCCTATTGCAATCCGGTTGACTTAGATTACGGGTACTCTCCGATTCCCAATTTTACCACAGGGGGCAGACACCGCGCTACTGCCGATCCGGTGATTGTGAACTACAAGGGCGACTACTATCTTTTTTCAACCAACCAGTGGGGGTATTGGCACAGTCCCGACATGGTGGATTGGCAATATGTTTCACGTCGGTTCCTCCGCCCATGGAACGAGGGGTATGACGAATTGTGTGCCCCTGCCGTGGGAATCATCGGCGACACCATGCTGGTTTTCGGTTCTACTTACACCCGGCAATTCACCCTATGGATGAGTACTAATCCGAAGGGGAATGTATGGAAACCCCTTGTTGACTCCCTGGAGATCGGGGGCTGGGATCCGGCCTTTTTTACCGACGACGACGGCCGCTTTTACATGTACAACGGAAGCAGTAACCGCTATCCGCTGTACGGTATTGAGCTGAACCGGAAAACGATGGCTCCGGTGGGAACCCGCAGGGAGATGTACCTTCTGGAGCCCTGGCGGTATGGCTGGCAGCGCTTCGGGGAGCACTACGACGACACTTTCCTCGATCCCTTTATAGAGGGGGCTGAGATGATCAAGCACAACGGGAAATACTATCTCCAATATGGCGCTCCCGGAACGGAGTTCAGCGGGTATGCCAACGGAGTAGTGGTCGGGGATGGGCCGTTGGGACCTTTTACCCCCCAGTCGATGCCCTTCAGTTGCAAACCCGGGGGCTTTGTCAATGGGGCAGGCCATGGGGCCACTTTCCGCGACCACTGGGGTAATTACTGGCATGTGGCGACCCTTTCCATTTCTGTAAAAAACAACTTCGAAAGGCGCATCGGTATCTGGCCTGCAGGCTTTGACCGGGAGGGCATGATGTATTGCAACCAGGCTTTCGGCGATTACCCCACCTGGCTCCCCACCGGACCCGCCAACCACCTTGAAAGCCGTTTCACCGGCTGGATGCTCCTCAACTACAAGAAACCTGTGCGCGTCTCCTCCTTCTTAGCGGGATTCCCGGCCAACAATGCCGTCGATGAAAACATCAAAACCTACTGGAGCGCCCAAACGGGCAATGAAAACGAATGGATAGAATCCGACTTAGGGCAACTTTCCATAGTTAGGGCCATCCAGATCAATTACGCCGACCAGGACGCTGAATTCCTCGGGAAACCGGAAGGAGTCTTCCACCGTTACCAAATCCTGGAATCCAAGGACGGTAAAAAATGGAACTTGCTGGTCGACAAAAGCCGCAATCAAACCGATGAGCCCCACGACTATCTGGAACTGGACAAGCCAGTATTGACCCGGTTCCTGAAACTGGTCAACCTGCAAATGCCCACCGGCAAATTTGCGCTGAGCGGATTGCGTATTTTTGGTACCGGAGCCGGGGAAAAACCTGGGCCTGTCAGCGGGTTTGTAGTTCTGCGGACCACAAAGGACAAAAGGAGTGCCTGGCTCAAGTGGCAGCAGGTCCCCGATGCGTACGGTTACGTCATCTACATGGGCACCGATCCCTTGAAACTCTACAACTCAATAATGGTGTATGATGCCTGCGAATACTGGCTCAAAACCATGGATAATCAAAAAACCTACTATTTCACCATTGAAGCCTTCAACGAAAACGGAGTAAGCGAGCGCATCCCTGTAATGTCCGCGGAATAAAATCACATAAACGAGAACAAATACCATGAACAGACTCATCTCACTTTTGCTTGTTCTTTTTCTGGCCACATCATGCCAGAAGGGAGAGAAACTGAACACAAAACATTCGGGGAAACCGGAGATGGACCGTTTTATTGACGGAATAATGAAAAAGATGACCCTGGAGGAGAAGCTGGGACAGCTTAATTTGCCTGCCTCGGGCGACATTACCACCGGGCAGGCCCAGAGTTCGGGGATTGCCCAAAAGATCAGGGAAGGAAAGGTCGGCGGGCTTTTTAACATCAGGGAGGTGCAGAAGATCAGGGAGGTTCAGCGCATTGCCATGGAGGAAAGCCGGATGAAGATTCCACTGATCATCGGCATGGATGTGATCCATGGATACCGGACCGTCTTTCCGATACCCCTGGGAATTGCAGCTTCCTGGGACATGGAACTGATCGAAAAGAGCGCACGCATAGCTGCACAGGAAGCCACTGCTGACGGGATCTGCTGGACTTTCTCGCCAATGGTCGACATTTCGCGTGATCCCCGCTGGGGCCGGTTCTCGGAAGGATCGGGCGAAGACCCCTTCCTGGGTTCGCGCATTGCCGAAGCCATGGTTCACGGGTACCAGGGGAATGACCTGGCAGCAAATAACACCATGCTGGCTTGCGTAAAGCATTTTGCCCTTTACGGCGCAGCAGAGGCGGGCCGCGATTACAACACCACCGACATGAGTCGTATCCGGATGTTCAACGAATACCTGCCCCCCTACCAGGCCGCCATAAATGCGGGTGCAGGCAGCGTGATGACCTCCTTTAATGAAATCGACGGCATTCCTGCAACGGCCAATCAATGGCTGATGACAAACCTCCTGCGTGACCAGTGGGGTTTTGAAGGAATGGTGGTCACTGACTATACCGCCATATCGGAAATGATCGACCACGGCATGGGCGACTTGCAACAGGTTTCGGCCCTGGCACTGCAAGCCGGTGTCGATATGGACATGGTGAGCGAAGGATTTCTGAACACGTTAAAGCAATCGCTCGACGAAGGCAGGGTGACCCTTGAGCAAATCGACCGGGCATGCCGGCGCATCCTGGAGGCCAAATACCGCCTTGGCCTCTTTGAGGATCCCTACCGCTATTGCGACGAGGAGCGTTCTAAAACCGAAATCTTCACCGATGACCACCGGCAATTCGCCCGCGAGATAGCCGCCGCCTCCTTTGTATTGATGAAAAACGAAGGCGGGGTACTCCCCCTAAAGAGGGAAGGCACCCTTGCTTTGGTGGGTCCTCTGGCCGACAACACCGAAAACATGCCGGGGACGTGGAGTGTGGCTGCCGACTTCAGCCAGTCAACCTCTTTGCGGAAAGGGCTGGAGGCCGCCGTGGGGAGCGACATGAAAATCATCTATGCCAAGGGTTCCAATGTGGTTCAGGATACCCTCTTAGACTCCCGGATCAGTATTTTTGGCAAGCCCACTTACTACGACAAAAGGGATCCCGCCCTGATGATCAGGGAGGCCGTGGCCGCAGCCATGAAAGCCGACGTGGTGGTGGCTGCCGTGGGGGAATCGGCCGAGATGAGCGGTGAAGCATCGAGCCGTTCTAACATCTCGCTTCCCGAATGCCAGCGCGATCTGCTGAAGGCCCTTCTGGCCACCGGTAAACCGGTGGTGATGGTCCTCTTTACGGGCCGTCCCCTGGCCATCCCCTGGGAAGCCGCCCATGTGCCAGCCATTCTCAATGTATGGTTCCCCGGAAGCGAAGGAGGCCATGCCATTGCCGACCTCCTCTTCGGAACCGTTAACCCCTCAGGAAAACTCACAGCCACCTGCCCCCGGAATGTGGGACAGGTGCCCCTCTACTACAACCACAAAAATACCGGGCGGCCCCTGGCATCGGGTGCCTGGTTCCAGAAATTCCGCTCCAACTACCTCGACGTTCCCAACGACCCCCTCTTCCCCTTCGGTTACGGCCTCAGTTTCACCACCTTTACCTATGGCGACCTGAAACTCAGCAGCAACCTTCTGAAGGATAACGAAAACCTGACCGTATCGGTCGACCTTACCAATGCAGGCACTACCGACGGCGCCGAAGTCGTCCAGTTGTATATCCGCGACCTGGTGGGGAGTGTCACCCGACCGGTGAAAGAGCTGAAAGGGTTTCAGAAGATCTTCCTCAGAGCGGGCGAAACCCGCACCATCACCTTTACAGTCACCCCGGAGGAGCTGAAGTTCTACAACAGCGAACTGGTGTTCGACTGGGAACCCGGAGAATTTGACATCCTGGTAGGTAGCAATTCCTCCGAAGTAAAGAAAGCCAGAATCACCTGGCAGCGCTGACTCATCCAACGCCTACCCCGCTGAAAAGTGAGGTTTTTTGTCTGATGGCTCTCTTTCAACAGCCTTAAAGCCATTTTGATCTCTGATTAATGGATTTTTCCAATGAATATTTCACCCGCCGGGCTGAAATTGAACTCTTTTTACTATTTTCATTGGTTCTTTGAAATCGATCATTCAACCAACTTAACAATAAAATACAGGAACTATGGCAACTAACCGGAGAGCGTTTATCAAACAGACCACAGCAGTCACAGCCGGACTGGGAATTTTGGGAACTAAAACTTCAAATGCATGGTCTTCTAATATTACTTTCAATGATAAAATTAATGTGGGGCTTATAGGGTGCCGCAACATGGGATTCGGCATATTGAGGCAGCATCTGAACACCCAGGGAGTGAATTGTGCCGCCTTGTGCGATGTCGACGAGAATATACTCCACGCCAAAGCCGCCGAAATTGAAAGCAACTACAACCAGAAGCCTAAGTTATACAAGGACTTCAGAAAACTTCTGGAGCGAAAGGATATCGATGCTGTGATTATCGGAACGCCTGATCACTGGCACTGTCTGATAACGGTTTATGCCCTGCAGGCCGGGAAACACGTCTATGTGGAAAAACCCATGGCCAATACCATTGCTGAATTGGATATAATGGTGAAAGCAGCCGATTATTATGGCAAAGTGGTTCAAGTAGGCCAGCAACAGCGTTCTGCTTTCATTTTCCAGAAAGCGAATGAGATGATCAGGCAAGGGCAAATCGGAACGTTGCGAAAAGTAAATATCTGGGCCAACTTTTATTACGGGATTGGATCGGAGATTGTACCCGATGAGCCGGCGCCTCCGGGAGTGGACTACGACATGTGGCTGGGTCCGGCGCCGCTGAGGCCTTTCAATAAAAGGAGATTTCATGGATCATGGCGCCATTTCTGGGATTATGGCGGCGGATTGCAGAGCGACTGGGGAGTTCACCTGGTGGACATGGGTCTGTGGGCCGGTGATATCACCGAAGGACCTGAAAAGACCCTCGTTTATGCAGCCAATACCCATCCTGCTAAACTCGCAAGAGACTCCTTTGATTCAATGTCGGTTTGTTATCCCAAGAAAGATTTTGTGATTAACTGGGACATGACAGGAGGATTGGAAAAAGGTCCCTGGGATATGTCGTACGGCGTCGCCTTTGTGGGAGACGATGCCACAGTGGTGACCGACCGGTCGAAGCTGATCGTTTATCCCGAAACAGACATAAAATCGAAAAAACCCAAGGTTGAAGCCTACTCTTTCACCGAAGGGAAAGATTCACACAGCCAGCACGTAAGGAATTTTCTGGATTGCATCAAATCCGGTGAGAAACCGGCGTGTCCGCCGGAGAAGGGAAGAGCAGCCGCCCTTCATGTCCACATCGCCAATATAGCAGCAAGAACCGGTGAGTCCCTTCTGATTTGGGATGAATCTAAACGGTGCTTTACAAACAGTGCCGCAGCCAACAGTCTGATCACACCAGAGTACCGGCAACCCTGGAAATTGCCGGTGATCGGATGAGTCGACAGGGCTGATGTCGTCGCTGTATCGAAAAATTCCATATGGAGTGATACAGTGGTGCAATACCCCGTAACCTACACATCGACCAACCGGGTGAATTTATAATCCGGTTGTAGATTTAGCCTCCATCGTAAAATAGTTCATCCACTCAACCGTTTTTTTTTAAGAGACCGCAGGAATTTTTCACTGCAGGTGTCTGAAGAAGATAAACAGGCGGGGTTAAACATTCCAGGGCAACTTTCTTTCAGTACCCGTTGTCCGCCGAATGTGGAAAACCGAAAAAAAAAGATTACAATGAAGATCAGACCAAGTATTGCTATCAGTGACAATGGCTTTCTTTTCGATCCGGGAAGCGGTGAATCCTATACAACCAATCCGGTTGCCAAAGAGATCCTGTTTATGTTGAAACAGAATCATTCCCCTGAGGAGATTAAATCGAGCCTTCTGGCCAAATATGAAGTGGACGAAATAACCCTGGAGAAGAACCTGATCGATTTTTACGCCATGCTACGTCATTACAATTTGTGTGAGGAGACCGGACGATGAGTGGAAAACCTATTTGCATTGCAGTGACCGGATTGAACAATACTGATAATCCGGGGCCTGGTGTACCTGTCATCAGGGGAATCAAGGAATCGGGACTGGAGGTCAGGATTATCGGGCTAGCCTATGAAAACCTGGAACCGGGAATTTATATGCCTGGTATCACTGACAAAAGCTACCTGATACCTTATCCTTCGTCGGGTACAAAAGTCTTCCTTGACCGCATCCTCGAAATCCATCAAAGGGAACAGCTTGACCTGATTATTCCCAATTTTGACGCTGAGCTTTACACCTTTATCAAATCGGAAAAAATGTTAGCCCAGCATGGGATAAGAACTTTTCTTCCCTCACTGGCCCAGCTTGAGGAAAGGAGTAAAGCGGTTCTGCCTGCTTTTGGAAAAAAATATGGTATCAGGGCGCCAAAATCCAGGGAAGTGATTCAGGTTTCGGAAATCAGATCTTTAGGCGAAGAATTTGAGTATCCGGTGCTTGTAAAAGGAAAATTTTACGATGCCTACTTTGCCAACAACGAAGAGCAGGTTTCCTCCTATTATCACAAAATCGCAGCGAAATGGGGTCTTCCGGTCATTGTGCAGGAATATATCAAGGGCACCGAAGTCAACGTGGTAGCCCTTGGTGACGGAACAGGACGCACCATCGGTGCAGTCGCCATGCGCAAGCAGTATATCACCGACAAGGGGAAAGCCTGGGGCGGAATTACCATCGACGA
>CAZLDP010000075.1:0-9235 GCA_964558145.1 uncultured Prolixibacteraceae bacterium
TGTGAGAAGACCCTAACAGCAATCGATCCGATCTGGTAATGACCCACTCCCAGGAATTCATGGGCAGACGATACGATGCGAACCGTATCCCCATCCCGTAAACCTGCCGGAAGATGCCGGACAGCTCCTGAAAAAACCCAGGGATGAAAACGTTGAAGGGAACTCTCCTTTCCGGGCTTTAATACAATGGTTTCATAGGGGCTCATTGACAGGGATGGATTGCAATTTTTCATAAATTTTCAGGGATACCCAGGCATCAGTGGCTGCATAGACCATTTGCCGGGAAGATAGTTCTTCTGCTTCCCAATTGGTAAGTTGTTGTGATTTGGAAATCCGGAAACCGAGCAGGATGGCACACAACTTTTTCAGGCTGAAATCTTTGATCCCTCGGTCACGCGCCATTCCCTGCAGTTCGACAAATCCTCCGGGAACAAACCTGCTGATTTTCTGAAGCCCCTTGATATCATCGCGGATGGCTACCCCCACCTTCAGCACATCAGGGTCGGACAGCAATTTTTTTATTACGGAAGGCAAGCCCGTCATGTTGACCCTGAACAGAAACGCCTTTCCCCCGGCGGAAAGCTGGAGAAGGGCAACCTGGTGATTTTCTCCCCTTTTGAAAGAGGGTTTGGTCTCCGTGTCGAATCCGATAATCTTCCGGGTGCGCAGATACTGGGCAGCCATCAGGGCCGATTCACGTGTTTCCACCATCACGATCTCCCCTTCAAATTGCCGAAGTGGAAGTTCCGCCAGATCTTCGGCAGAAATGGATCCCCGAAGGTTAAATTCCTGGTTATTCATCCTGCCGGTTGAAAAAGCGGTCGACCCAACCCTTGGACTGGGGTGGGTTGCCCATATTGATATCCCTGTTTTTTACCTGGGAATTATCCGGGCTGCCATAAAAAACAAGTTGATGAAGTGCCCTGAGCACATTCACGAGCCGTTGACCCCAAAATTCTCCAAAATGCGCCTTGCATTCAACAAGGGCATCGTTAATGACTTCCTCATTGCCCAGACTGTAAGCAGTAATGAAATCCTTGAGATCCTGGTAAATATCCATCAGGTTCTCCGAAATGGAAGCCGTAACCGTTTCACTGCCAAACTGGATTTCGGGATCAAAAACCTCGTAATAGCTATCTGCCTCGGCCAGCTTCACCGACCATTTCTGAAGAAGCAGACTATACTCCATTTCGCTGACATACTTTTCGAGGGGTTCATCCAGTACCGGCAGGACTTCAGGCAACAGGGAAGCCTTGAAATAGAGCAACGGCAAAATTTTCCGCGTCAGATCCACCAGAGCAGGCGTAGGATAATCAACGGCTGACTCTATGATCCGGCAGAATTCGCTGCCCACTGCCACAAATTCAACAACCTGTTTGGCGTAAACCACGCTGTTTAACTTATTATCATCCATCGTACCGATTGCTGAAAGGGCACAAAATTAACAAAATCACTGTTCACTGTTCCATTCCAGTTTATTGTCGATGCGTCTGACAACCTTGAGGTTATCGGTTAACCAACGCAAAACCTGTCTGATTTGTTCGTTGTCGGGACCCAGTTTGAACAAAAGATCCTCCTGCAGTTGGGGCGTTTTCAGTTCTTCCCTGATCACTCCCAACCAGGTATCGAATTCGGTCTTGCTCAATCCCAACTGGTTCCTGTTCCGGCATACATCACAAATCCCGCACCGCAACGACTCTTTCTCCCCGAAGTATTCCAGCAGGATCTGGCTCCTGCATTTGGAAGCAGAAGAAGCATAATGAATGACCGCCTCGATGCGGTTGAGGAAGTCCTTTTTCCGCAATTCATAATTCTCTTTGGAGAAGGTCAATTTTTCGGGTTCCACCCTGTCGCGTGTAAAATAGATGTATGGCGTCTTTTTCCGGGGGATGTAGTCAATGATTTTTGCCGAATCGAGATTCTTCAGAAAACCGACAATCACCTCCCGGGTTGTGCTGCCCCGGCTGGCCAGCAAATCCTCGTCGATGGGAACATACCCAGTAAAAAGCCCGGTGTAGGAACGCAGCAGTAGTTTGATGAAACTATCGAAGGCTTCGTTGGCAACCTGAAAGCGGTAGAGGTCGTCCCTGTTCACTATAAAGTATATCCTGGATGGCGAATCGACCTCTTCGGTGAATTCGAAATATCCCTGTCGCTGAATAATTTTCAGGCTGTGGTATACCTGGACTACCTGGAACTTGTACTTCTCAGCAAAAAGATTCAGCGGAAAGTCAAGGACCTGGTTTTTCCCAAAACCGACAGCGATCTGGAGGAAATTGCATACAGCCTCATAGATTCTTTTGATATAAGGGAGGTCGGGAAAAACGACCGAAAGGTGTTTTTTAAGTTTAAGCTTATCTGCATTGCTATAGAGGAGCACCGCCACCGATTTTTTCCCATCGCGTCCTGCCCTGCCTGCTTCCTGGAAATAGGCTTCCAGGGAATCGGGAAGATCGACATGCACCACAAACCTTACATCCGGTTTATCGATCCCCATGCCGAATGCGTTGGTGGCCACAATCACCCTTGTTTTTCCGCTGACCCACTCATCCTGCCGTCGATGGCGTATCTCACTGCTGAGGCCGGCATGGTAATAATCGGCCGAAATGGCATTCTTCCGCAGCAAGTCAGTTACCTCGCGGGTCCCCCGGCGGTTCCGCATATAGACAATCCCGCTCCCTTTGGCCTTCAGGAGGGTTTTGACCAGATAACCCAGTTTATCTTCCTTTTCGCGCACCATATAAGCCAGGTTGCTTCGGGCAAACGACATGGAACGGACATTCATTTCGGCGAAGCGCAGTTTCTCCTGAATATCATTTACCACAACGGGTGTGGCGGTGGCCGTGAGCGCCAGCACCGGAATGCCGGGAAGCAGTGGTCTGAGTTCGGCAATTTTCAGATAACTGGGTCTGAAATCGTATCCCCATTGCGAAATGCAATGGGCCTCATCTACGGCGATCAGGTTGATTTTCATCTGTTTCAGCCGTTCGGTAAACCTTTCCGACTCCAGTCTTTCGGGTGAGACATAGAGAAATTTATATTCGCCCCATACCGCATTGTCGAGGGTGGTTTTGATCTCCATGGCCGACATGCCACTGTGGAGGGCAAGCGCTTTGATTCCGCGGGCGCGCAGATTCTCCACCTGGTCTTTCATCAAGGCGATCAGGGGCGTGATCACCAGGCACATTCCCTCGGTCGACAGGGAGTAGACCTGGAAAGTGATCGATTTTCCCCCTCCCGTGGGAAGCAGGCCAAGCGTGTCCCTGCCGGCTGCTACCGACTCGATAATTTCGAGCTGGAGCGGCCGGAAAGAGGTGTATCCCCAATATTCCTGCAATATTTTCGCAAATCTGCTCACTGATTTACAAATTAACAAAACCCCTTTTGGTTTAACAATTTTTATAGCTAAATTCCTGCTGCCCACAAAATAAATGGCCTGAAATAGACTAAAATTTGTAGTTTTGCGGATTAATAAAAAAATTAAAACTACTCGGATGTCGTTTCTTTCTGAAAAAGTGATAACAGAAGGGCTTACCTTCGACGATGTACTGTTAATTCCCTCGTATTCAGAAGTGTTACCGAGGGAAGTGGACCTCAGGACGCAGTTCACCCGTCATATAGACCTCAACACCCCAGTAGTATCTGCCGCCATGGATACCGTCACGGAGTACAAACTGGCCATAGCCATTGCGCGCGAAGGGGGAATCGGGGTAATCCATAAAAATATGGATATTGAGGAACAGGCCAGGCAGGTTATCAGTGTAAAACGGGCCGAAAACGGGATGATTTTTGATCCGTTGACGATTGCCAGGGGGAAGAAGGTTGCAGATGCACTTGAACTGATGGCCAGTTTCAAGATCGGGGGGATACCGGTTGTCGACAACGGGGGATACCTGGTGGGTATCGTCACCAACCGCGACCTCCGGTTTGAGAAGAACATGGAAAGGCCGATCGAAGAGGTGATGACGAGCAAGAATCTGATCACCACCACGGAGTCGACCAACCTTGAAAAAGCCTCGGAGATTCTGCAGCATTATAAAATTGAGAAGCTTCCGGTTGTGGACAAAAACGGGAAACTGATCGGTCTGGTGACCTACAAGGACATCACCAAGGCGAAAGATAAACCCCTGGCATGCAAGGATGAAAAGGGAAGGCTTCGCGTAGCCGCTGCAATCGGAGTTACCGGCGACAGCATGGAACGGGTTGACGAACTGGTTAAGGCACAGGCAGATGCAGTGATCATCGACACGGCCCATGGTCACACACGGGGAGTGATAGAAATGCTCCGCAAGGTAAGAAGCCATTATCCCGATTTGGAAATCGTAGCCGGCAACATAGCTACCGGGGAAGCAGCCCGTGACCTGGTCCGCGCCGGAGCCGACGCTGTAAAGGTAGGCATCGGCCCCGGTTCCATCTGCACTACCCGGGTAATTGCGGGAGTGGGTATGCCTCAGCTTTCAGCCATTTACAACGTGGCAAAGGCTATTCGTGATTCGGGGGTTCCTGTGATCGCCGATGGCGGAATCCGATACTCAGGCGATATCGTGAAAGCGCTTGCAGCAGGCGCTCACTCCATTATGGCCGGAGGATTGTTCGCAGGAGTGGAGGAATCACCCGGCGAAACAATTCTCTTCCAGGGAAGAAAATTCAAGGTTTACCGGGGAATGGGCTCGATCGAAGCCATGCAGAAAGGCTCAAAAGACCGCTACTTCCAGGATATGGAGGAAGATATCAAGAAACTGGTCCCCGAAGGAATCTCTGCCCGGGTACCCTTTAAGGGAACCCTTGAAGAGGTCCTTTACCAGATGATGGGAGGCCTGCGGGCCGGAATGGGCTACTGCGGCGCCAAAGATATCCGCACACTCCAGGAGGCGAAATTTACCCGCATTTCCAATGCAGGCATCCAGGAAAGCCATCCGCACGACGTATCCATTACCAGGGAAGCCCCCAACTACAGCAGCAGGCTGATGT
Organism: uncultured Prolixibacteraceae bacterium; assembly: GCA_964558145.1. Classification (GTDB taxonomy): domain Bacteria; phylum Bacteroidota; class Bacteroidia; order Bacteroidales; family Prolixibacteraceae; genus UBA1413. The sequence goes on from CAZLDP010000075.1 coordinate 4,972, forward strand.
TGTAAGAAACGCTGAACATGAAGAAGAACTGTATGAAAAGGATTGTAACGTCAGGATTACTAATAGTCATCCTGGGCTTTTCGTCCGCGGCGCAGAAGAATAAGGAGATACTGGTCACCATTGGGGAAACCGCTGTAACCCTCCCCGATTTCATGCGCATCTATGAAAGGAACAATGCCAACATCCAGGATCCCGCAAACAAAAAGAGTCCTGCTGATTACCTCCAGTTATATATCAACTTCAAACTGAAGGTACAGGAAGCCCTGCACCTCAAATTAGATACGGCAACTGCCTTCAGAAGTGAGTTGGCCGGATACCGGAGTGAACTTGCCGCACCCTATCTGACCGATATCGCATGGAATGAAAAGGCGGTGGAAGAAACCTACCACCGGATGCTGAAGGAGGTGAATGCAACTCATATCATGATAGCCCTCCCCGAAGATCCATCTCCGGAAGATACCCTGACAGCCTGGAACCGTATGCTCAGCATCAGGGAAGAAATCCTCAACGGACTTGATTTCAACGAGGCGGCTTCCAAATACTCCCAGGATCCCAGTGCGCAAACCAACCGGGGAGATCTGGGGTGGTTCTCGGTTTTCCAGATGGTATTCCCCTTTGAGGAAGCAGCCTACACCACACCTCCCGGCCAAATCTCTCCCCCCATACGCACAGGATTCGGCTACCCCCTGGTCAAAGTGAACGGCATCAGGGACGCAGCCGGAGAAATTCAGGTGGCCCATATCATGAAAGTTTATCCCCAGAATGCCACTCCGGAGCAAAAGGGAAAGGCCCGCCTGGCAATTGACAGCCTTTACCAGTTGGTCTTGAAGGGTGAAGATTTTGGCAGGCTTGCCCGCGAAGCGTCAGACGACCAGCGAAGTGCATCCAACAACGGAGAGATGCCCTGGTTCGCCAAAAGAGGCATGATTCCTGCATTTTCCGATCCCGCCTTTGCGCTGACCCAAAACGGGGAAGTCAGCAAACCGGTCGACTCAGGCTTCGGGTACCATATTATCAAACGCCTCGACTTTAAACCTATCCCTGAATACCAGGAGGTGAAACGGGAGATCGAAGAAATAATCAAACGCGATCATGCCAGAAGCACCCAAAGCAGGGAACTATTTCTCACCAAGTTGAGAAGTGAATACAATTTTACCAGAAACCAGGAGGCAATCGATCAGGCGCTACGTGAATCAGCCGCCTGGCTTCAGGATCAAAATACGGAAACACAGGCCATTCAAGGCCAATCACCCGTACTTTTCGCTTTTGCCTCCCGCAGCTTTACGGCTGATGATTGGAAATTCCATCTGAAAAAGATATCCCCCGCTGTGGGAAAAGAACTTCCTCATAACCTGCACGCGCTGTTCCACGATTGGGAGAATGAATCCCTTCTCGCCTATGAAGACAGCCAACTGGAGGTCAAACATCCCGAATTCCGGTCCCTGCTTGAAGAATATCACGACGGGATTCTGCTGTTCAACATTTCGGAAAACAAAATCTGGCAGCACGCCTCTGCAGATACGGCCGGGCTGCTCCGGTTTTACGAAACCAACAAACAGAAATACCTCTTGCCCGAACGGGTGAAGGGAATGATCGTCCGTTGCGCCTATCCCCACCTCAGAGAAGAGATTGAAAGGTACCTTGAAACAGGAGTGCCTGCGCATGAACTCGACGACCTGATGCATCTACCGAAGGGTACCCTCACCGTTACCGAAGGGGAATGGGCGAAGAACGACAATCCTGTGATCGACTTTTATTTCTGGGATGGGCCCAAACCGGAGAATTGGAGCAGCGAGTCGGGATTCGTCATGGGGTCGGTAGTACCTCCCGGACCCAAGAGCCTCGATGAAGCCAGAGGATACCATATTGCAGATTACCAACACTATTTGGAAGAAGAGTGGATCAGGCAACTCCGCTCAAAATACCCGGTGAAGATTAACAAAAAGTTGTTAAAACAACTTGCCAATGAGTAATCCCAGGTCACAATTCCTTTTTGTGGCACTCATGCCGCTCCTGATCTCCTGCCAGTTGATAGACAACCGGGAGAAAGTTCCGCTTGCCAGGGTAGGAAATGAAACCCTTACCCTCCAGGAACTCATGAGCGTGATTCCCGACGACATTGCCCAAGAAGAAAGTCTGCTGCTGGCGGAAGATTATATCCACAAGTGGATCAGACACGAATTGCTCATCAGGAAAGCTGAGGAAAATCTCTCCCCTTCGCAGCGCGATGTGAACAAAGAACTGAAGGAATACCGCAATTCGCTGATCATCTACCGGTACAAAAAAGAGTTACTCCAGAGCAAAATGGATACCCTGGTATCGGACGAGGAGATCACTGATTTTTATTCAGAGAACAAGGACAACTTTATTCTGTCAAATAATCTGGTGAAAGCGGTTTATGTCAAAATACCCCTCTCCATTTCCCGTCCTGATCAGGTAAAAGCCTACTGCGACCTGGCTGCCGGTGATGGGATCAGGGAGTTGCAAGATTATTGTCTGAAAAATGCAGAGAGTTATGAGATCCATACCAACGAATGGGTGGATGCCAGAACTGTTTTCCGGAAGCTTCCCGGTATCGATCCGGAAGAGACTACAGGTTTGCTCAGGAAAAGCAACTTTCATGAACAAAAGGACCAGGACTACTATTACCTGATTTCGGTTCTGGGATACCGGCTTAAGGGAAATGTGGCCCCTCTGGAATATGTAAAAGAAAATATCAGGAATCTGATCCTCAACAAAAGAAGAATCGAGTTCCTGAAAAAAATAGAAGATGATATATACACAGAAGGTTTACGAAAGCAAAAGTTCAAAATTTATGAGTATGAAACAAATTAGGCTTAAAACCAAAGAGATACTATTCGGGATTCTTCTGTTTTCCATGGCAGGGATCTGGAAAGCCGGCGCGCAGGACCGTGTAGTGGACCAGATTGTGGGAGTTGTGGGAAATAACATCATCCTGAAATCGGAAATCGAGGAGATGTTCAAGCAGCAACAAGCCCAGGGGCTTACCTCCGAAGGCGACATGAAATGTGAAATCATGGAAGATTTCCTGGTTGATAAACTTTTGGTTGCAGAAGCATTGTTGGATACCGACATCGTGGTTACTGACAACCAGATCAACCAGAACCTTGACGGACGGTTACAAATGTTCATCGCCCATTTCGGATCGGAAAAAGAGGTTGAGAATTATTTCAAGAAACCCATCCCCTTGTTGAAAGCCGATTTGCAGGAAGTGATCAAGAACCAGTTGCTCAGTTCACAGATGCAACAAAAAATCGTCAAAGATGTAACGGTTACGCCGTCGGAAGTAAGGTTCAATTACCGGAACCTGAAGCAGGAGGAGATACCCGACATTCCGGTTCAGTATGAATACGAACAAATTACCATCGTTCCCGAAATTGATCTGGAGGAGGATAACCGGGTAAAGGCCCAGTTAAGGGACCTGAAGAGAAGAATCGAGGAGGGCGCCAGTTTCGCGACCCTGGCTGTCATGTACTCTGAAGCTCCTGAATCGAGGCTGGGTGGCGAAATCGGCTACCTGGGAAGGGCTCAACTTGATCCGGCTTATGCTGCCGCAGCCTTTAACCTGAAGGACGATAGAATCTCGAATGTGGTGAAGAGTGAATTTGGCTACCATATTATCCAACTGATCGACCGGAAAGGAGAAAAAATCAACACCCGGCACATTTTGATGCGACCGAAAGTGACTCCCGAAGCGCTCGAAAAGTCGGCCATGCGGCTCGATAGCATTGCCGACCTGATCAGAAAAGAAAAAATCACCTTTCTATGAGCGGCCCTCCACTACTCCATGGATAAAAACACCCGCAACAATGGGGGGTTGATGATCAATCCCGAAACCCTCTCCTCCCGTTTCAGTGTGGAAGAACTGGATCCCGACATCAGCAAGATCATTACTAAAATGAATATCAACGAGATCTCCAATCCCTTCCAGACAACGGATGAGAACTCAAAACAGACGGTCTACAAAATCATTAAGCTGATTAACAAGACTGACGGCCATAAAGCCAACCTTCAAAGCGATTACCAGCAGCTTGCCGATATGTATCTTTCCAAAAAAAAGCAGGATGTGTTAGAAGAATGGATCACCGCCCAGCAGGCCAAAACCTATATCCGCATTGATAACACTTACGCCAACTGTAATTTTAAATTTAAGAACTGGATCAAGTAATCCCTACCCGCCGCGAAATGAAGTATTACAAGGATGATGTGGAAGCGCTTGATGCGTTGCATGCCCGGTATAAGG
>CAZLDP010000076.1:0-9101 GCA_964558145.1 uncultured Prolixibacteraceae bacterium
TTCTGAAGCTCGTAAATCGTACAAAAAGGCTCTTTCACTCGACTCCAAAGGCAGGAACGCGAATAGTATCAAAATTAAACTTACCCTGATGGAGAATGATCTCATGAACCAGGCTGTGGAAGCTTTTAACAATGAGGATTATGCAAAAGCACTTCTCTCGTTTGAACAGATCCTGGAAATGAAACAACTTCCTGTAATGACGAAAGACAATCCGAACAGCATTGACACCGTGATCATTTTCAATGCCGGTCTGGCAGCTTTCAATGCCAAAAATTTCGATAAAGCCATCAGTTATTATTCCGAAGCAGCCAAACACGGCTACAACGGAGGCCGTACCTACTCGCTGCTCTCCAAGTCGTACCTTGAAAACAAGGATACAGTGGCGGCCATTAAAACGCTGAATAACGCATTTGAGAAATATCCGACAGACAACAGCGTACTGGTTGAAATGATCAACGTTTACATCAGTACCAAGAAAACCGAAGAGGCAATGAAATATCTCAACCTGGCCATTGAACAAGACCCGAATAATTCATCCTATTATTTTGCGCAGGGATCTTTGCTTGACGGAATGGGAAAACAGGAGGAAGCCATCAAAAGTTATGAGAAGTCCATTGAACTGAATAAAGAGGGCTACGATGCCAATTACAACCTGGGAGCCCTTTATTACAACAATGGTGTGAAACAAATTGAAGAAGCCAATAAGGTTCCGGCGAACGATAATGCACGTTATGAGGCTGAACTGGCCAAGTCAGATATCTGGTTTGCCAAGGCACTTCCATATATGGAAAGATGCCAGGAAATTAAACCTGGCGATACCTATTCGCTCGAATCCCTGAAGAACCTCTATTACAGATTAAAGCAACTTGAAAAATATGAAGAAGTTCTGAAGAAACTTGGACAATAATATAAAAAGGGGAGATAAAAAATCTCCCTATTTTTTCGCATTACCAATTTAACATAATATCAATTATAAGACAAATGAATTATTCTTTTGGGGAGGGTATTAAGCCCCAGAAATTGACCTTTTTCCAGAGCTCTGGATGATTCGAAAGTATAGCCGTTGAAAAATAAAGCTTTCCCGGATTGATGTAAAACCAGACCGTGCTGATAGGATTAATTACATTTGTGACTTATTACATATGTAACATTCCGGTCAGAACCTTTACGTCGGATATGTGGTGTCGTTGAAGATAATCCTCGATCCCACTGATCACTTCAAGGGGAATCATCGGATTTTTGAACAAGGCCGTACCGATTTGAACGGCCGTTGCCCCGGCGAGCATAAATTCAATGGCATCAGTGGCATTCATAATACCTCCCAGTCCGATCACCGGGATTTGTACTGCATTATACACCTGCCAAACCATCCGGAGGGCAATGGGTTTGATGGCAGGACCGGAAAGACCGCCGGTTACCGTACTCAGTCGGGGGATCCTTTTTTCGGCATCAATAGCCATACCCAGGAAAGTGTTTACCAAAGAAACCGCGTCGGCCCCCTGTGCTTCCACTGCCCTGGCAATGGAGGCAATATCGGTCACATTGGGTGAGAGCTTCACAATCAGCGTTTTATGGCATACTTTTCGTACCTCCCTGGTGACATGTTCTGCAGCCGGACAACTGACGCCGAAAGCCATTCCTCCCTCCTTGACATTAGGACATGAAATGTTGAGTTCGATAGCATGAATCTTCTCCAGTTCATTGATCTTTTCGGTTACTTCAATGTATTCTTCAACTGTTGATCCGTTTACATTCACAATCAGGGAAGTATCATATTTGCAGATTCCCGGATAGATGTGCCGGATAAAGTAATCCACCCCCTTGTTTTGTAAACCCACCGCATTCAGCATTCCTGATGCAGTTTCAGCCATCCGGGGATAGAGATTCCCGTCCCTGTTCCGGAGGGTTATCCCTTTCAGCAGGACAGCTCCCAAGCGGGAAATATCGTAGAAAGCGGCCAGTTCTTCGCCAAAACCGGAACAACCGGACGCGGTCATCACCGGGTTTTTAAGGTGGAGACCCTTGATGTCGACAGCCAGATTTACCATTTCAGATCGTTTATATTAAAGACGGGACCTTCAGTGCACACACAAAGATTACCTTTAACCGTAGGTTCAATACAACAGAGGCAAACCCCGAAACCACAAGCCATTAAATTTTCGAGCGAGACTTCGCAATCTATATGCAGACCGGCAGCTTTATGGGCGATGGCTTTCATCATGGTCAGGGGACCGCAGGCATAAATCCGGGCAAAGGAGGGCAGCTCAGAAAAAAGGGAATGATCCGTCACCAATCCTTTTTCTCCCAATGTTCCGTCTTCAGTAGTGTGATAAAGCTGGGCACACTCGCTGTACTTTTCCGTGTCGAAATGGTCCGATGCCGTTCGGGCCCCCAGGAGAATATTCATCAATCCGGGCGCCAGCCCGGCTTCCGCTGCCATAAACAACAGGGGGGCCACCCCACTCCCTCCTCCAACCGCCAAAACCCGTTCTCCGGCTTGAGGCATGGTGAAACCACGGCCTAACGGGTAGACCAGATTTAACTTCTCTCCAACCCGCAGACGAGCCAGGGTAGCCGATCCCTTCCCTAAAATCTTCACCAGAAGGGAAAGGGTATTCTGACGACGGTCAGTTTCAAAAACAGAAAAAGGCCTTCGTAGGAATACCTCCTTGTTTCCCGGAATCTCTGCATTCACAAATTGTCCGGGATTAATAGACAATAACGGCCCATCTGACTGAAGAACAATCAAATGGGTAACAGGATTGAGAGCTTCATTCCGGATCACGGTAAAGTCAGTAACTGCTTTTGTCATTACCTCGGTTTTGAAGGTAAAAATAATCAAGATTCTAATAAAAACGGGATAACGAGCCCTTTATGATCAGCTCCCTCAATGTGAACCGGGTGAATAATCCAAAAACGTCCGGTCGCTGTAAAATATGACAATTCGCTCAATCTCCCCTGCCTTGCGTGAAGAAGGATTCAGAACCGTTTCGGTAACAGGATTCATTTTCCCTTTCACTGCAACGGATGGCGCATCAGCAGGCTGCAACAAGGGCTGACTAACCGCTGTTCCCTTGGTCATGGTCCCTAATCCCGTTAATAACCAGTTGGCATCCAAATCAGGAAAAGAGAGCAGCATCTTTTCAATGAATTGAGAAGCAGGCTTGTTCCTGCCATTGAGGACGTGAGACACATTGGAGCGCTGCACACCGATCTTATCGGCCAGGTCGGATGCCGATATCTTTTTGTAATCCATAAAACGCTTGATCCGCTCTTTCATTGCCGCTCAATTTTGAGAAAACTACCTGATAACAAATGTATAAAAATAAAGGATATCTCCAACTATTCCCCTGGAGCATATAAAAAATAGGTTTTTGATTCAATATATTGATTATCAACAGAATAATAAATTCAATTTTAATTACACTAATACTTTATTTAAATAATTATATCATATTGGCTTACAGTTATATATAATAATATTATTGTGATAATAATCAATTTTTAGAAATAAAACCGATTTTAATTATATTTTATATTTATATAAGGTATTATATTGTACTGATATTATGTGTATTATAAATTTTATTATATTTGTTTTAAGGATACTCGTTTTTCTTTTGCACCGTTTACATTCGACACACCGGTAAGTTTAAAAATGTATGATCCGTCTCCGTAAAATATTTACTTTTGTAACATCTTAGCTTATTACAAATGTAAAACAAATAGAGCTGGCTCCCCTACCCTATGGATTCGGAGATTTCTTCTTTTTTATCATCTTTGCGTACAGCAATTAAATTCCGTTATCCAATTCAATCTGATGAGATCATTATCAGAACAAACCATAGGGATAATCCTCGTGTTGTACTGGTTCTTCACGCTAATGGCCTGGTACAGTGTAAGGCAGGTCATGCGGGAAAGAGCGGGAATTCTCCCACATATACTCCCTTCCCTGTATTGGGGGTGGTCAGTTGTACAGTCGTTGCTCTTTTTGTTTTTTTACTCCTTTCCCCCGGAAGCGATTAAAGGGCATGATTTCACGACTTACTTTCAATACAACGGATTACTGGTTGCTGATTTCGTATCGAAAATTCCGTTGATGGGAAGCAGTTTTCTGATTCTCCCCCTGAAAAATCCTAGGAGAGCCGCCCGGTTGGCGCTCATGGGGCTGATTCTGTCGGCGGGACTGTTCCTGGTTATAGGTTGGGGAATGACCTTGGGCCGCACCCGCCTTCAGGTGCATGAAGCAGTCATTAAACCTGAAAATTTACCGGCTGCACTCGACGGAATGCGGATTATTCAGATTTCTGACCTTCATGCGGGGAGCTTCAGGAGTCCGGGAACCGGTGCAAGGATGAAGAGGATTTGCAATGAATTTCAACCCGATCTCCTATTCTTTACCGGTGACCTGGTGAACAATTTCTCTTGGGAGGTGTCAAGTGAGATTTCGTGGTTGGCCGGTCTAAAAGCCCAAAAGGGTAAATATGCGATCATGGGAAATCACGATTACGGCGATTATTCCCATTGGGAAACCCCGCAGGCTAAAGCAGCCAACCTGGAAGGGATTAAGCGGAGTTATTCCCGTTTGGGTTTCCGGCTTTTATTGAATGAATCAGAAAAAGTGGCTTATAACGGAGATTCTCTTTATGTCACGGGAGTAGAAAACTGGGGAAATCCCCCCTTTCCCGTGTATGCTGACCTTCAGAAGGCCGGGGAAGGGATTCCGGCAACTGCCTTCAGGATTTTGCTCACACACGATCCCGCCCATTGGGATGCGATGCGGGAATCGCTCCAAAGATATCCTCTTACTTTCGCCGGTCATACGCATGGATTTCAATGGGGAATCAAACTGGCAGGCATCCCTTTCAGTACAGCCTGGTTCCGGTATCCCCGATGGGGAGGCATTTACCATTGTGATTCTGCTTTCCTGGTGGTGAACCGTGGAACGGGCACCATCGGTTTACATTTCAGAATTGATATGCCTCCCGAAATTACCCGGATTACCCTCAAAAAGAGGTAAAGTCGATGGAAAACAACATTTCAGCGCTGACGTTCCGGGAGGCAGGCAGATACACTGCCCTCACACCCAGGTTAACCGGTGCATAAAACCGGAACAGGTTATTGTCGGCGGTTATGTCGGCCCCCAGGGATGAAATCTGTTGCGTAACGATTCCGGCCTCTTCTCCGTTCCGCATCAGTCTCCTTTCATACCAGGCATAATCGTAGAAAAAAGCAGCTTTAATTCTTCTCAGGTATATCATTTTACCCCAATTGAAATCGGGATAAAGAAGGGGCAAAGAATACCTGAGGGAAGTGCTTACCAAAGATTTACTGTCAAAAGCATGCCAGCCGCGCGGGATCCGGATGGCATCCCCAAAGCGGTATGTCCCCTTTTCTCGCTCCTGAAATCCCAAATAAGCCATAATCCCATGATGTTTTGCCACCCCTGGCAAATAACCATAGAGCTGAAAGCTTTTCAGGGCTCCCATAGATTTTACCCCCCAGGGAGAATGGGTATACGCCCCATCGGCAATCCAACCCAACCTGGGTTGTAAATCACGATGGGATTCACGGGCAAGTTGGTGATAATAAAGCCGGTAAGCGAACGAATGGAGGTTACCCATGATAAATTGATCGGGAGTGGACCTGTTGTGTGCATAATGGGTCAGATTATAGCGGATTTCGGGCTGAAGCAGCCTGCCATACCTGCCTTGCGTCAGGTTCAGAGGCAGTCTGACCTGGAGCCCCAGCGCCGACTCGTCCCAGGTAAACCGTTTCATTACAGTGTCCCTGCGCTGGACAACCCCTTCTTTGTCTTTATACTCCGTAATTTGCCCGAATACGGATGCCCGCTTTTCATGGGTTACCTCAGTTGCAAAAAGAGGATAAAAACCCTTATATTCAAAATTAAGGTAGTACTTACCTCCCCTTTCGGACATGTTCCATTTGTAACCAAGCGTGGTTTCCGCAGTACCCAGCAGGTTCTGGGATACCACACTGATTCCTGGACTCAGTTCATAGGTTTTGGGGTTGAAAGATACGGGAGCCCAACTGTGTAAATTGAACAGGTGAAGCCCCTTTTTGTATGGTTTACTTATGTAACTCGATGTGTCTACATTTGTAAAATCGATTATTCCTGGTTCCTGTGCGGACAGGATTCCGGCCATGCGGTAATCCCCCGGAGGTACCAACCGGAAAGCTTCCCGGGTCAGATTCGTTGTACTGACAGCCACCTGACGGTAGCCACAGGTAGAATAGTCGCTCAGGAGTATAAGGTCACCCCCGTGGCCAATGGCCGGATAATCAAGGCCAAACCTTGCCCGGACTTCCCTGAAAACCTCCCTGGTAGAAAGGTCCATCGACCAGAGTTCATTCTTCCCCGAATAGCTACTTATAAACCAGAGCTTGCCGGAGTCTATCCGGAGTTGACGAATCTCCCCCATCTCCGGATGATCCAACCATTCCATCTGTTGCCGGAATGGTTGAAGGAGCGCCAACTGCTTCCCCTTATCCGTCAAAAGTACCGCCACGAGCTCTTCCGAATTCTTCCAGACAGGCGAAAACAAATAATAGTTGCCGGGAGTTTGGTACCGAACTTTCAACTCTCCACTTATTGCGTCGTAAACCGAGAGGTAAAAACGATTCGCAAAATCGCTCTCCACGACGGCTACATTATGTTCATCAGGTGAAATGGCAGGCGCAAAGCATTTATATTCAGGTTTTAAAGTCGTCATTATCCGGGAATCCATATTATAGAGGTGTAACACAGATTTACCGCTGTGACTCCAACGCAGATCTGGGAGAAATTCTGACCACACGATCAGGTTATTCCGGTAACCGACCGACTCCTCAAAAATCGGCCCTGGAACATATACGATCTCTTCATGACCCTTGCCATCATTTTTTACAAACCGGGGAACATGATCGTACCCTTCCCTGAGGGAGACCATCTCACCTGAGGCCAGGATATGGTTGTACCTGTAACTGGTATAGACCGAAGCAGGTTGCGACACGGTATCCCATCTTTCGGGTTTATACTTCCGGTCGGATTCCAGCCATACCCTTCTGAGGCTGTCGAAGACCTCGGTATAGATTTGTTCCTGGTTTTTCCCGGTGATCAGTTTCAGCATTTTGTTGACCGGTGTGACCGACAGGGGTTTCCCGGCAAGCTGACTGATAGGGAAATCCCAGAGTTGGCTGCCATAGGTTGCCCGACTTCCACCGACCAAATAGTATCCCAGTTTATAATGATCAGGGACGAAATCCCTGAATGATCCGTTGAAAGCTTTATCGAAGGAGAAGATCCCCTTTTCAGTTACCTGGGCCTGATGTTCCATCAGGAAGGAGGGGAGCCGACCTCTCCCGCTCTGGCTAAGGGCAGTTTCGGAAATCACTGCATCTCCTTCGATAAACCAAAATGGAAGGTAAAGACCTGTAATGAGTGCAACTCCCTGCTCTCCAAGAAGCGTTTTTATGACTTGTGGCACCTGACTTCGGATTTTATCAACCTGGACCACATGCCTAAATTCATGCAATGCCAGTTGTTGCAGCCAGTCCTGGGCATACATCTCCTGATGAGGGGGGGTAAAGAGTTCTATTCGCCGAGGAGCCCATCCCACCAGTCCATTTGACCGGATGGTCCGGGTGTGGAAGATCACCGGGATTTTCCCCGGACGGTGATTCAGCGTAACTCCTCCGTATTCGTAAACCTTTTCGAAATAACCAGCCACAATCTTCGCTTGCTCCCCGAAGTCTTCCGGAAAAATAAACCGGAAGTTCCGGGTATCGATTTGTCTCCATTTCAGGGAAGCCGGATCTTCTCCGGTACTGAAATATTGTGCTTTTCCTCCCAGAGTGAAAAGCAACAGAAGAAAAAACAAGATGGTTGTCCTCTTCATGAAGTGGTTATTGAAAATTAAAGCTGAACAATGAGCACCACAGCTTTTCCGTTTCGTAGCACATCGACCGTAATGGTTTGACCAGCCGTAAGGGTTTTCAGCCGGTTCATGTAGTCATAGATATTTCCCACTGATTTCCCGTCAATTGCGGTAATGATGTCCCCCTTTTGCATGCCTGCCTTTTCAGCCGGTTTCCCGGGGGAGACCGCATCGACCCGCATACCGTTTTTTTCAAGTCCTGCATAATCGGGCATGACCCCCAGGGTCACCTTGAACCTGCCGCCCCTGCTTCTTTGTATTTTACTCCCAGCCTCCTGAAAGGTCAGTTTTTCATTCCGGTTGGCTATCTCCTCGACCACGTTCCAGGCATAATCTGCAACCTGCCTGATCCCCGCTTCATTGATCTTATCCGCACCATCACCCGGGGTGTGATAATCGGAATGGGCCCCTGTGGTGAAAAAGAAAACAGGGATATTCAGGAGATAAAAGGGAGCGTGGTCCGATGGACCGATCCCCTCGCCCGAAAAGGCCAGTTTAAACCCGGGATTCAGGCGGTTAAGTATCTCCTCCGACTGGAGGGAGGTTTGCGTACCGCCAATGCTGAGTGCCTGTGTGACCGTGTCGAGACGGCCAACCATATCAAAATTGACCATGGCTGTTGTCTTTGACAGGTCAACCGGGGGCTCTGCAGTGAACTGTTTTGATCCGATCAGACCCATTTCTTCTGCTCCGAATGCTGCAAATACAATGGTCCGGCGGTTGTCATTCCGGGCAACCACCCGCGATGCCACTTCCAACAGTGCGGCCACACCCGATGCATTATCATCTGCTCCATAGTGGACTGCCAGCGTATCCAGAGCACGGGACCCGGAACCCGGTCCTCCCATTCCCAAATGATCAAAATGGGCACCCACAACCACAGTTTCATTCTTCAGCAAGGGATCATTCCCCGGCCACAGGGCTGCCACATTGTAGGTGGTGGCTTTACTTAACCTGACATCTGCCTGGCCGGTTACCTTGCCTTCCAGAAGGAAACCGGAGGGTTTCCTCTCCCTGTTCACCCATTCTTCAAGAGTGGCCACTGTGACACCGCTGGCGGCCAACATTTTATCGGCAGTGGCGGCCGTGACCTGGAATACCGGGGCCGGATAGCTGCTGCTGTTTTTGTCATAGTAAAGTGGTTCAAGCTGATCGGTTGTATGG
>CAZLDP010000077.1:0-9080 GCA_964558145.1 uncultured Prolixibacteraceae bacterium
GGTCATTATCAAGACGCAGGATTTGTTCCCAAATCGAAAAGTCATTCACTCCACTTTCGATCACCTTCCGGAGCTGATCGCGGGCTTCCTGGGTCCGGTTGTTGCGCATGAGAAAGTCGGCATACACGGAAATGATCCGAAAGTCATCGGGATTCCCCTCCCTCAAAATACGGATCAACTCCCCATTCTGCTCCGGAGTGAGGGGGACGGCAGCCTGTGATCCCGTGTGCAAAAGGTAAAGCTGTAGTTTCGTTTCCAGATCAACCTCCTTGCTTTCAAATCCCTTTTTCGTAAACTGGAACCACTGGAGGCTGTCACCCTCTCCGAGCCAGTAATCGGCAAGGGAAAAGTTGACAAATCCATTGTTGGGATCCATCTCCAGGATCTTACCGTAATATTTCAATGCGGTTGCCTTGTCACCCTGTTCTTTGTACAAATCGGCCAATAATCCGTAATACCGGGGATCGCCGGGATTGGCGCTGATCATCTTTTCGATTTCGGCAAAGGCTTCCTTCACCTTTCCGGCTTCCAGAAAGACACCTTGTTTGGCCATGAAAATATGGTCATTTAAACCTGTCTTCTTTTCCAGCAACTCATAGGTTCTGATGGCCTCTTCATATCTACCGGCTTTGCCCAGATGAACGGCTTTCATATACAGGAACTCCTCGTTCTCAGGCTCTGCCAGGGCTAACTGATCAAAGAGACCGGCTGCTTCAACATGTTTTGCTGTCTGCTGATAAATCTTGGCCAACAGCAATTTATACCATTTGTTCGTTCCATTCAGTTTGATGGCTTTTTCCAGAAGCAGGGAAGCACTGGTCAGATCGTTGTTGAGGATATGAAGGTTGGCCAACTCGTACATTGCGGCTGAGGAATTGGGATCTATTTCCAGACAGCCGGAAAGCAAGGAAACTGCTTTCTGGGGATTCCCCACCATTTTCTGCTTCAGGGCTTCGATAAACAGGTATTCGAATTCCTTTTTCTTTTCCTCCGATACAGCCGGCGCACCGCTTCCCTGAGCTACTGCCTCGTCACTGTTAACCGGTTTCTTGATCCCGGCACAGGAAACCATCCATCCCGCCAGGAAAAGCAACACCCAAAATTTCGTTTGTCTCATTGTTTCAATTTTTCCCGGTATGGCCAAAACCGCCTTCCCCCCTGTGGGTTGATTCCAACTCCTGCGATAATTGCCATTCCACTTTTTCATGCGATGCAACCACCATCTGGCAGATGCGATCACCGTTTCTCACCACAAACTCCTCCGCAGAAAGATTAATCAGAATTACTCCGATTTCTCCCCGGTAATCTGCATCAATCGTTCCCGGGGTATTCAGAACCGTAATCCCCTTTTTCAGGGCCAAGCCACTGCGCGGCCTGATCTGAGCTTCGTACCCCACCGGGATTTCCACATATAAACCCGTGGGAATCAACTTCCTCTCCAAAGGTTTCAGAACGACATCCTCCTCCAGAAATGCCCTCAAATCCAATCCCGCTGATTGGGGAGTACTATAGGCCGGCAAAGGATTGCCCGACCGGTTGACGATCTTAACTTCCATAAAATCATTCACGAAACGTGCAAAGATAGGGAAATCAACATTATTCAGGGAGGCTTTAACAAATATTAAATAGAGGGCCCGCAACGGAGGAGCCGCCGGCCTTCGATCCGGCGATCCAGCAACTTTCTCCGATGATGGCCAAGTGCCGGAAGCCTTCCTGCAGCAAGTAAACCTTATTGTGAGGGTAGCGACTACTTAATTGACTTTGGAGAGGATCTCCAGGAGGAAATCATCAGACGGACTGAACATGAGAAAATGTAAAACTGGTCGCAATTTCTTCCTTTCCCTGAAAACAACACCCTTTCTAAGGGCATAACAACATAATAAGGGATTCTTTATTGGTTTGAAAAACGTACTTTTGAGCAAATTTTAAAATGATGAATTTATTGTTGTGGCAAACGGTTGCATTTTTATTACAGGCGCCTGGTTCCGCTGTGAATGTGAAAGGTCCCGACGGGATGGCCCTTATAGGGATTCTGATTCTTGTGATTCTTCCGGTAGTCCTCTATTTTTTCCTGAACTGGTTCCGGAACAGGGGAAAGAAAAAATCCAGTAGCGCCAACTTCCTCGGCAGGAAACCACTCCATCTCACGCTGGAAAAAAATAAACTGTACTATCCCGACACGCTCAAACTGACAGTCAGCAACAGAAGCCGGCACGATATTGACCTTGACAGGCCTCTGCTCTCTTTCAGCCACCTCTGGCTCAAACGGAAATTCAGACTGAAGGGAACGCAGAACTATCATTTTTACCCCCTTCTGCTGGAAGCGGGCAAAACCCATGAGCTAACCATCGACTTGCATCATTTCTACAGGCATGATCCTCACCTGAAACGGTTTCCCCGGATTACTGTTTCTGTGAATGCAGTAAACAGTAAAAGAAGTGTTTCTCAGAGCCTCATGATCCGCAAAACCCTGTTCATGTAAATGAGAAACTGGCATTTTAACCATATCGACTTTTCAACCTATCCCCACTATCGCGGGAATGATCTGGGCGTGAAATGGTTTCCTGACAAAACCGTATTCCGCCTGTGGGCTCCTACGGCTAAGGTTGTGGAGATCAGGCTTTATGCCGCCGGGAAAGGAGGAAGGCCGGAACGCATCCTGCCCATGACCCACGATGAATCGGGAACCTGGATTCATGAAGAAAAGGGGAACCTGGAGGGAATGTACTACACTTTCAAGGTAAACGACGGGGAGTGGCTACACGAAGTGCCCGATCCGTATGCCCGGGCTGTTGGGGTAAATGGACACCGGGGAATGATTTTCAATCCGGTAAAATGCAATCCTCCCGGATGGGAAACTGACAAGGGACCACGACCGGCATCCTTTACCGACCTGATTATTTATGAGACCCATGTCCGTGACTTTTCCATTTCACCCAGTTCGGGCATTGTCCACAAAGGGCTATTTCTAGGATTTACAGAAGAAAACAGCCGGAGCAGTTCCGGAATGAAAACGGGACTCTCGCACCTCCTGGAACTGGGGATCACCCATGTGCACCTGATGCCGGTCAACGATTTTCAGACCGTTGACGAAGAGTTTCCTTTGCTGAAGTACAACTGGGGATACGATCCACAGAATTTCAACGCCCCGGAAGGGTCGTATGCCACCAATCCTCATGATGGAACGGTCAGGATCAGAGAATTAAAACAATTGATCAAAACCCTTCATGACCATGGAATTGGCGTAATCCTTGATGTGGTCTACAACCATACCTGGCTCACCAAAGGATCGGTTTTCAACCAGATCGTTCCGGGTTATTTTTACCGGCAGAATCCCGACGGTTCCTTTTCAAATGCTTCGGGGTGCGGCAATGAAATCGCCTCGGAGCGTACCATGGTGCGTAAATTTATCATCGACTCCCTTCTTTACTGGATAAAAGCTTACCATGTCGATGGGTTCAGGTTTGACCTGATGGGGATTTTTGACAACGAGACCATGCGCCATATCCGGTATGAAATCGATAAAAAAGAGAAGGGCATTTTCCTGTACGGGGAGGGGTGGACGGCCGATGCCAGCCCTATGCCTGAATTCCGCCGCGCCGTGAAAAAAAACATCATCCATCTCCCGGGGATAGCGGCTTTCAGTGACGATATGCGCGATGCGCTGAAAGGGAACCACGGGATCAAAACCAGTCTCGGCTTCGTCAGCGGATTACCACTCCGCGAAGAAGCCGTCAAATTCGGAATTGTGGCAGCGACCTGGCATCCGCAGATTGTATACAGTTATGTGGAGAGTTCGCTGGAACCCTGGGCTGCCGAACCCTCACAATGCGTAAACTACGTTTCCTGCCACGACAATTACACCCTCTACGACAAGCTCACCATGAGCGTTCCCGGTGCAACCCGTGAGGAATTGGGGAAAATGGTCAAACTCGCCGGAGCGATCATACTTACCTCCCAGGGGGTTCCTTTCCTCCATTCCGGTGTGGAATTCTGCAGAACCAAAAATGGGCACGCCAACTCCTATAAAGCGCCCGATGCTTACAACCAACTCGACTGGGAGAGAAAATCTCTCTTTGCCGATGTCAACGACTATTACCGGAAACTGATCAATTTGCGGAAAAACCATCCCCTATTCCGGATGCCCACTTCGGAGCTGATCCGGAAAAACCTCTCCTTTTGTACTGATTACAAGGTAGGAGTGGTCAGTTATTGCCTGAAAGGAAAAAACACCGGCGATATCTGGCAGCAGGCGTTACTCATATTCAATGCTAACAGGGAAAATATCACCCTTACAGTGCCTGAAGCAAGATACAAACTGATCGCTTACGGGGATGTGATCGATGAAGAGGGAATAGAGTACCGCCAAACCAGCCAGGCAGAAGCTGCGCCCATCTCTATGACTCTGCTGGTGAGAGAATCAGAACGCAGCCAATAACAATTCGATATCCTTTACGGGCAGGTTGAAAAGGTTGCCCATGTCGCGGTTGGTAAGAATACCCCGGTAAAGGTACACCCCTTTCCGGAATCCACGCGATGTTTTGAGGTAACTGTCAACACCTCCGTTGTCGCCCACAGCCAGTAACAAAGGAATCAGAATGTTGCTCAAGGCGATGGAGGCTGTCCGGGCCACCAGGCTAGGAATGTTGGGAACACAATAATGAATAACCCCATGCTTACGGTATACCGGATTGTTAAGGTCGGTCACTTCCGATGTTTCAAAACACCCCCCTTGACTTGCATTCAGGTCGATGATAATGGCCCCCTCCTTCATATTTTCTACCAATTCCTCCGAAACCCTGAAGAGGGGATTGGCATTGAAGGGTAAAGCCCCGATCACGGCATCGGCCGATACCAATGCTTTTTTTAATACCTTGGGATATAAAACCGAGGTAAAAATCCGGTTCCCTATTTTTTCTTCCAGCCTGCTAAGCGACTCCACCGAGGTATCGAAAACCTTGACGACAATACCCAGGCTCAGGGCCGCCCTGGCAGCAAATTCAGCAGCAGTCCCCGATCCGATGATTACCAGTTCGGCAGGAGTGATCCCGGTAACATCTCCAAAAAGAACTCCCTTTCCTCCCCTTGAAGTGCTCAGATATTCGCTTGCAATGGTGATCGAAGCGATCCCCGAAATCTGACTCATCTGGTTCACAAAAGGGAGAAATCCAATTTCATTCTCGAAATACTCATAAGCGATACAGGTCATTTTTTTCTGCATCAGCTTACTTACCGTGGCGGCACAATAGGAGCTGATCTGCATATTGGAAAAAACCACTTGGTTTCCTCTTAGCAGGTTTATTTCTTCCTCATCGAAGGGAGAGATCCGAAGAACCATGTCACACTGGAAGATCTGTTCCCTGTTCTCTGCCACTACTGCTCCGGCCTCGAGGTATTCCGCATCGGAATAATGCGCATGCGAGCCTGCTCCTTTCTCGATTACGATCTCGTGCCCGTACGAGACCAGCAGATCCACCGCCTGGGGAGTCAGGGGAACCCTGTACTCCACTTTGGGAATTTCGGAGGGTATTCCGATGAGGATCTTCTTCTCCTTTCGCTGGATTTCAAGCATCTCCTCCCTGGGAAGCAGCATGGTCTTGGATACCGGCAGCCCCGATCTGGTCTTTTCCCTCGTAGTCATCTCCTGGTTACTTATTTTTGGTGTAAGTTAATTTCAAATCCTCAATTTTCAAAATAATCAACCAGCCAAACGGGCCTCAATGGTCCGGGTCAAATCACCATCTTCACTGATTTTAACCTCCACATATTTCTTCGGAAGCAACGACTCCACCTTTTCAGGCCATTCGATCAAACAATAATCCTTTCCGTAAAAAAAATCCTCATACCCCAGATCATAAGCTTCCTCCAGATTCTTTAACCGGTAAAAATCAAAATGGAACAGCGACTGTCCGGTAACTGTCCGGTATTCATTGATTATGGCAAAGGTGGGACTGGTTACTGTATCGTCCGACTGAAGTATTTTACAGATGGCCCGTATAAAGGTGGTTTTTCCGGAACCCATCGCACCATAAAAAGCAAATATCCTGAAATCCCTGAAAATTGCTATCATCTCACCGGCTACCTGCTCCAACTGATCGATCCCGACCTTCTTTTTAATATAGCGCACTGTCATGGTGCAAAAATCGTTAATTTAAAGACAGGGAATTATTCATTTCCTAAAATTCTCTTCTTTTATCTTTTTATATTTGGTGTGGTCATTCACCAATGTGTGAGAATTCAAAAATATGGTTAATTTTACAAAAAATAGAAATTGATTTGCTATGAAAGTTCCTGATAATCTTATGTTTACCCATGATCATGAATGGGTTCGCATCGAGGGTGACCTTGCTGAGGTAGGTATTACCGACTTTGCCCAAGGAGAACTGGGCGATGTGGTGTTTGTAGAAATTGAAACCGCGGGTGAAACTCTCGAGAAAGGGGAGATCTTCGGCACGGTTGAAGCAGTGAAGACGGTTTCTGACCTTTTTATGCCGGTTTCAGGCGAAGTGGTAGAAGTGAACGAAGCGCTTGCGGGAAATCCGGAGTTGGTTAACAAGGATCCATACGGTAAGGGTTGGATGATCCGGATTAAAATGGTCAACGAGGCAGAAGCCAAGGAGTTGCTGACAGCCGCGGAATACCAGAAAATGATAGAAGCTTAAAAGAATGATCAAAAAAGAGCTTTCCCACCCGAAAGCTCTTTTTTTTAACCGCATTTGGAGGATCCGCACGACATGCAAACCAGGCATCCTTCCTGGTAAACAATCTCGTTCGATCCGCAATCCCCGCAATGGGCATCTTCGGCAATGGTGCCATTTGGGATGTATTTCTTGAGGGCTCTTGCCACACCAGCTTTCCATGAATTAATGGTTTCATTATCGAGCTGAAGACTAGTAACCAGTTCCACCACCTTGTGGATAGGCATTCCATGCCGGAGAACCCCTGAAATCAATTTGGCATAGTTCCAGTACACCGGGTTAAACTTATAGGAAAGCCCTTCAATTGTCGTCTTGTATCCCCGTTTGTTGATGTATTGAAAGTCGTATCGCGAGGTTTCATCATCTTCCCAGTTTTTGATGATATACCCCCCGGTGACTGAACGGGGCAAGAGAATTCCGTCTTCATCGTCGCTCAGACCGGTAAAAATCTCATAGGGCATATTGTTAATCAACCCAATGAAGGCGACCCAGTTTTCCTTGTTGTTGCGAAACCTTACCACATCGGCTTCCAGCACTTCAGGTCTTTTGGTCGGGAAAGGGGATGTTTTCTTTTTTTCTTCTTTTTTATCGGAGATAAGAACACCTGACCTGGAACCGTCGCGGTACACAGTAACCCCCTTGCATCCACTTTTCCAGGCTTCGAAAAAGAGTTTACCGACAAGGTCTTCTGAAGCTTGGGCAGGCAGGTTGATGGTCACACTGATGGAATGGTCCACCCATTTCTGTATCCTTCCCTGCATATGCACTTTTGCCACCCAGTCCACATCGTTCGACGTTGCCTGGTAATAAGGTGATTTTCTGACCAGTTCTTCCAATTCTTCCTGGGTGAAGGATTTGTTGAAATCGATACCGTTGGCTTCCATCCAGGTTATAAACTTGTGATGGAAAACCGTGTATTCTTCCCAATGGTCGCCGATTTCATCCACAAAATCAACTCTTACATCCTTGTCGTTGGGATTCACTTTCCGGCGACGACGGTAAACAGGCATGAAAACAGGCTCAATTCCCGAAGTGGTTTGGGTCATCAGACTGGTTGTTCCGGTGGGAGCGATGGTCAGAAGGGCAATATTCCGGCGTCCATAGCGTACCATTTCTTCATAAAGTTCCGGATCAGCCACCCTGATTCTGCGGATCAGCGGGTTGTTCTGCTCCCGTTCGGCGTTGTAAATGGAAAAGGGACCCCGTTCGGCAGCCAGCCGCACGGAAGAACGGTAAGTTTCCAGTGCTACTGTTTTGTGTACTTCTTCCGAAAAGTCGGTTGCATCTTCACTTCCATATTTCAATCCCAGTGCTGCCAGCATATCCCCCTCGGCGGTAATCCCGATTCCGGTACGTCTGCCCTCCTGAGCCTTTTTGCGAATGTTCTGCCAAAGGTTTTTCTCGACCAGTTTGATTTCATCGTTTTCGGGATCATCCTTGATCTTTTGAAGGATAACGTCTATCTTTTCCAGTTCCAGGTCAATGATGTCGTCCATCATCCGCTGTGCTACATGGATATGTTTTCTGAAAAGGTCGAAATCAAACCGGGCCTTTGGGGTAAACGGTTGATTTACATATGAATATAGATTGATGGCAATCAGTCGGCAACTGTCATACGGACAGAGGGGTATCTCCCCGCAGGGGTTGGTTGAAACGGTACGGTAGCCCAGATCGGCATAGCAGTCGGGAATGGATTCCCGTATGATCGTATCCCAGAAAAGGATTCCCGGCTCAGCCGATTTCCAGGCATTGTGCACAATCTTTTTCCACAACTCCGAAGCATTGATCTCCGACTGGTACTGGATCTCCTTGCCGTTGACCGGATAACGCTGCACATAGGGTTCCATGTTTTCCACGGCTTGCATGAAATCATCGTGCAGCTTCACCGAGACATTGGCTCCCGTAACCTTTCCCTGCACAAGCTTGGCATCAATGAATTTTTCTGCATCAGGATGCTTCACCGATACCGACAGCATCAGGGCTCCCCTTCTTCCATCCTGGGCCACCTCCCGTGTGGAATTGGAATAGCGCTCCATGAAAGGAACTATCCCCGTGGAGGTCAGCGCAGAGTTCTTCACCGGGGATCCCTTCGGCCGGATATGCGACAAATCGTGACCTACCCCACCCCGCCTTTTCATCAATTGAACCTGTTCCTGGTCAATCTTCATGATTCCACCGTAAGAATCGGAATTTCCGTCGTTACCCACCACAAAACAATTCGACAGGGAGGCAATCTGGTAGTTGTTACCAATGCCCGTCATGGGCCCACCCTGTGGAACAATATACCTGATATCTTTCAGTGTTTCAAAAATCTCATTTTCCGGCATCGGATTGGGATAATTCTTTTCGATGCGGGCAATTTCGCGGGCCAGCCTCCAATGC
>CAZLDP010000078.1:0-9069 GCA_964558145.1 uncultured Prolixibacteraceae bacterium
TTTCTTCTCTGACTTTCATTTTGTTTGGTTCGGTTTTACTATGTCGTACAACGGTAAATTGTATGAGTAGTGGCAGATTACGTGGCAGTTTCCTGTCAAACCGCTACGCAGTTTGAGCGGGCTACAAACCTTTATATTTAGCACATCGCCTGCCATTACTTATACAAAATGTTATGCCTTCGTGCTTTTTCTAAGTTCTTTTGGTAAAAACAGATCTATTTCTTCATCGCTAAATGTCAATTCTTCATTAGATTTCAACGCTTTTGTTGCTTCGTCATAAGCTCCACTTATTGACCTCGGGGCTCCTTGATAAATACTATGAAGTTCATTTTGCAATGTATCCCTTCGTTCGATTATTTTTTCTATCGAAATAGTTTCTGCTTTTATCTCTGTTAATAATGAAAGATAAGTTTCCCTAATATTCCATAAGTTTGAAGCGCAATCAATATGTTTTTGCGCAATTTGTCCTAAATCATAGTTTTTCAAATAAGTATTTAGAGCTAACAAGGTTGTTGAAATCAAGGCAGTAATTATTCCTACCCATTTTTGTTCTCCAAAAACAGAAACCATAATCCCTGTTGTCGTAATGGCAGATAATATAATTTGCAATATCTTAATTCGGTTATTCCTTTTATTCAAAATATCTGCGCATTTTTCCTGTGTTTTATGTGACCATGCAACGCGACCAAAACATTCTCTTATTTGAGATTCAAGTATTTTAACTTGGGAAATTTGTTCCATAAATTTTCCTCCATTTTTGATTTGCTGACCATTCTTGATTTTTACTTTCATATTCCAATGCTTCTAATGAAATATTATAGCATTGTTTAGCTTTATATTCAAAATTACCTTTCCTCCAAACATATTGATTTGCGCCAGGTGAAAGCCAATAATTTTGATTCTCATCTCGATTCTTAAGATATTCAAAAAAATCACGAGTCATCCAATCATAATATGTAAATGATTTGTCCTTATGCTCCCATGTTTTCAAAAAATTATAAGCAAATGTGTCTATTAGTAATCCTCCTATTGGTACACTCCATTCATCTTTCCAAGCTCTTGCCATTCTGCAGAGCCTTTTTAGGTTTTTATTCCAGTTAATATTTGCAGAAGTCATTTCTGCTATTTCAGGTTTTGGATTTGTCGTTTTCCAGCTACCTCCATTATTTGAATCAGGGAATGTGTAACTTCCATCCGTATTTAAAAAACATGGAACAATTTCATAACAAATACCGTCTGTAAAGTTTAGTTTTATCACTTGACCATCTGCACCTAAATAGGTTGTAGAATATGTTTTACAGATTGAATTCTTGACAGCCTGAAGTAATGCAGATTGACCATTTCCTAAATATGAATCATATTGCTTGTAAACACTATATGGCAAAATAAAAAGCATATCAATATCACTAACGTGAATTGCAGTTCCTCGTCCATAAGAACCTACATATAAGCTGTGAAGAGTATCAGAATCACTATTGTAAAAGTCCAAGTTTAATCGTTTTGTTATTTGTTTATATCTACTGGAAACATTATTTACAACGGTCTGAGTCATTCTCAGATTCGAACAAAAAGTTTGGAATTTATCACTGATACTCATTTTTATAAAATCATTTTAAGTATTGCACTGTCTTTTTTTGCATGAGGCATAACGGTTACGTATATGAAAGGTTTGGCATTTCGAAGCACTTTCCTGTCAAGTTACAAGTGCCTTTGATACGAGCTGATACGCCCGATAAACCACTGCCTGCCAAATGTTTTATATACGATGTTAGCGTTTCGTGCTTTATCCTATTCATAATATATTTTTACATTATCGTTTTTTAGTCTTTGTTTTAACCAATTATTTATTTTCTTTTTGTCTGCATCTTGAATCTTTGATTTGATTGACAAAATTACAACAGCTGTTATCTGCGGTGAATCAAGATTATCATGAAAACTTAAAGACTCAGAATATATACATCCATTTATTTGCGGAAATATAGGCTTAATTTCATTCAATATTGTCAGTCCAAATTTTTGTTGACTCAAGATGCTGTCTATTTCTGAATTCTTCTTACTTAAAGAAGTGTTAAGATTGATAACTTGCTCCTTTATCTTGAATAATTCAATATTTTTATCATCCACATTACTAAAAGCCAAACCTTGTTCAATTAAAATGGTGGCATCATCAATATTAAAGTCAGTTGATTTTTTAATTATTGCATTTTTCTGATTTTCTGAAAGTGTTGAACCTCCATAAATTAAAGTAATTTTACTTGACTTAGCATCAATATCGTGCTTTAAAAGGTAGTTTCCTTGAAATAGCGAAACATTTGAAACATACAAATTTGCTTTCTGTAAAAAATCTTCTTGCTGTACAAGTTTATAACCAAAAAATATACTTGGTAAAAGAACAATTGTGATTACCAATGTGATAGTTCTATTAATTTTCTTCTTTTGACCTTCGTCAACAATAGTCCTAATTGGGAACTTTAATAATTGAGAAATCCAAACAGAGGCAATTGCAATAAATATGGTATTAATAGTAAACAAATAGAAAGCCCCCAAGAAAAAATTGAATTGCACTGTTGCCAGTCCATAACCTGCTGTACACAAGGGGGGCATAAGAGCTGTCGCAATTGCTACGCCGGGTATAACGTTCCCTTTCTGTTTGCTGCTAATTGCAACTATTCCAGCTAAACCACCAAATAAAGCAATCAAAACATCATAAATCGTTGGACTGGTTCTGGCTAATAATTCGGAATGAGCAGTTGAAACAGGGCTTAATGCAAAGTAGGTAGTAGAGGCAACAAGACTTGCCAATATTGCGAATGAAAAGTTTTTTATAGATTTTCTGAATAGTTCAAAGTCGTAGGTTGCAATACTATATCCCATACCATTTATGGGTCCCATTAGGGGTGATATAAGCATAGCACCAATTATTACAGCCGTTGAATTCATATTTAGACCCACCGAAGCCACAATAATTGCAAAAATCAAAATCCAAAGATTTGTACCTTTGAAAATAACTCCTTTTTTAATTTCTTCATATACCGAATCTTGATTTTCCAATTCAGATTCTAAACTGAAAAAGTGTAATATTTTTCTAATAATGCCAAAACTTTTCATATTATTTTGATTTAATTCTCTTGTCAAGTTATCGTGTTATCTGTCTTTTTTGCATGAACGCTAACGGTTACGTATATGAAACGTTTGGCATTTCGAAGCTCTTTCCTGTCAAGTTACAAGCACTTTTGATACGGGCTGAAATGTTCGATAACCCACTGATTGCCAAATGTTTTATATACGATGTTGGTGGCAGTTTTTATTCTAATTCAACTCCTGTCATATCTGTTCTTATTTTCTCAATCAGGTAAGTATTAAAGTCTTTAAGCATTAAATTTGCATTCCAGTAAGAACACCAGCATGAAGCATCTGCCTTAAATTCTTCCTTATACTCTTTATAGAAATCCCCAAAGTCTTTTACGAGCGTTCCATCCTTTTTGTACAGTTTCAAATCGGAAATATCTATGATTATTTTACCAGGAGTTTTAATGCCCGCTGTTGCCAAAGCCCCTACAAGTCCAAATGATGCTCCAACTGCAGCTCCTGTTGAGAATTCCTGCTCTGCGTAAAAACTATTCAAAGTACCTGTCAAGTAATAATCACTATATTGGCTCTCTTTGTAAAAAGACATGCTAAACAATCTGGCTTTGTTAAAATGGTCAACCATGATTTTTGATAACTGATTTACAACGGTATCCTTTTTATAATGCTTTTCCGAATTAATACAGGTTTGTTTTCCATTAAGTTTTAATTGTCTCGGATTATTAAATAACACAGCATTTTCTTCAATATTCGCTCTATTATCTTCAAAAATCCTTACTTCAACCTTTGCAGGAATTGGTTTGACACTCTGCGGAGCCTGTAAATCATCAGTCTGGTAAACAATTTTTTGGCTTATAGTACATCCAATTAAAAATAGTGGAGTTAGAAATAATAGTTTTCTCATTTGTTTGAAATTTTAAGTTATTGATTGTTAAAATTTTATTCCTATTTCAAATTTTATTCCGATATCATTTTTATATACTTCTGAACTAAGTAATTTTTCATAAACACTTAGTCCTAATGTTATCCCTACTTTAGATTTTGGGATAAAATATATGCCTTGAGAAGGTGAAAATCCAAAAAACGTATTTGAACTTTCGGTTGCATAAAAATCCGTTAGTGTTTCTTCCCCAAATATTATGTTCGCACTAAGATTCAGGAAAAAATTATCATTGAGTTTATAAAAAGGGCTAATACCAGCCATAAAATAGCTCATATTAACTGATTGATAATCAAATTGGGAAAAATAGTCAGTATGTATTGTAAATCCTTCTATGGTAAAGAGTATCGGAATTGACCACTTTGATGTATTTCTTAGATTATACCCATAATATTGTACTGACCAACCATCCGCGTGCAATCCGTATCTCTGGGAATAAGTAATCAGATTTATCCATTTGTTGGTTTCTTTTACATACTTAGTCGTATCTATTATCACAGTATTGTCAGGAATTTGAAGCACATCACTTGAATTATCAGGAATGTTATCGGATGTATTAATTTTATAACTATGAATATTATCCTTAGCAACGTAACTTGATAGTTTTCTTTCTCCTTTATAAAAGTCATAATGAATAATTACACTATCAACTTTTGTTATTTTACAATCAATTTGTTCTCCGTTTCTAAGAATTATCAAATCCTGTGAATAGCTTGTCAAGGTAATCAATGACAAAAGGGTTAAAACTATTAATCTCATATATTTAGGTTTATCCGTTGAATGTTTGCAGTGTCCTAAAATTGCCACCAACGGTTGGCGGTATGAAATCGTTGGGGATTGCGGGCTACAAACCTGTCCAGTTACACCGAATTTGATGCGGGGCAGAAAGCTCGAATAACCACTTAAACCCCAATGTTTTATACCGCTTGTTACCGCCTGGTGTTCTTTATTTTCTGTAATTTTTCTATCAATTTGCTACATCGTTTCTGTCTGCCGTGCGTTTGGGTAGGCAAGCTCTTTGGCTGGTTTTGGGCGTGCGTTGGATTTTTTGAGCGACCAGCCAATGTGCTTGACTACGAAGCGTGGGCTATCTTTACCATTCTGGATTAACGGTTTGGTTTATCTCAACTGTTGAGGCCATCGCTTTATACCGTTTAAAAACTTCTAAGCTGTCTTTGATTTCTTTGTATTCTTCATGGTCTCTAAGTTCTTCATCATTAATTTCAAATACCTTGTAGTTGGAAATTACAAAGCATTTTTTGATTGCTCTGGTAATGGCTACATTCAAACGGTTTGGACTGTAGAAAAAGTCTAATCGTCTCATTGATTCCAAAGGATGAGAATTGGCAAAACTGTAGATGATATAATTCCTTTCTTGTCCCTGCATACTGTCAACTGTATCGACAAACAATGTATCAAAAGGCTTCGTTATATTTCTTGGAAGAACCTCTTTAACCTGCTTTTTAATTTCCCTTACTTGAGCCCTGTACGGTGACATTATTCCAATCTCTTTGATGGTAACACCGTTCTGAATAAGTTCGACAACCAATTGTGCCACAAGTCCTGCTTCAAATGGGGAACGACCTATTCCACCAAAATCATTATGAAGTATAAGCTTGTGTGATTCGGTGTTTAAAATTTCTGAATGATGATTAACTTGATATACTGTATTATCTTCCTGCGTTGTAGTTGCCGACTGAAGTAAATTGGAATAAAACAAAGCATTTGGAATTTTTATAAGCGACTTATTAAGTCGATAAGATGTGTTCAATAGGTTAATTTCATTAGGATAAATACGTGCCAGTCTACTGAAGATAGATTCTGCGAACATTTCATTATTTGAGCCTTTAGGAATAATAGGGTCAAGTTGTTTATGGTCACCAACAAAAATATATTTAGCCGACCTTGACATTGCTGCAAGAGATAAGGGTATACCAAGTTGAGACGCCTCATCAACTATACATACATCAAATTCCCAAAATCTCAACTTCTTTGTGGCATCATAGCATACAGAATAAGGGGTTGCGCCTATCGCTATTCCATTTTGACATAAGTCTTGACTTCTTTGGTAAGATGGATACTGTAAACTTGATTTTATTGTAATATCTGAATTATTCGCTATCTCTTTATTTTGAGGTTTGCTACCAATTTTTACGATTCTACTCTTATCTTTAACCTTTCTTGAAATTGCATTTAAACAATTATTTATTGCGGTATGAGTAGGAGCAGTAATAAATACCTTTTTACCCTGCTCAATAAGTGATTTTGTTATGTATGCAATAGTTTCGGTTTTGCCAGTGCCCGGAGGACCTTGAATAATACAAAAATCACTTGCATTTAATGCCTTAAGGTATGCTGATTGCTGGGAATTATTTAGATAGTCAATTTTAATAGAGATGTTAGAATAAACATTTTTCGCTTGTCCGTTTAAGAAATTTTCTATCTTTCGAAGTTTACTGCCATCATTTTGTAGAACTTCAGCAGTCCTTGATAACATCTTTTTTGTAGCATCAGACTTGGCTTCATTTATTTCCCAATTATATTTAGGATGGTTATTTATGTCGATATAACATCTGCTTACATTGAAATCATTTGGTTTGAGGATAAAGTTATCCAAACTGTCTTCTTCAACATCCATTTCGAATTTATGTATACCATTGCTTAAAATGACAGGGCTACCCTCTTTAAATTTTGATATATTATTATCGCAATAAATAGTAGCAGCTGATATGTATTTCTGCCCGCTTGGTAAAGGTTCACAAAAGTCATTAGGTAAGTAATCATAATATTCAAAATCGACACGGAGATTTGTCATTGTTACTCCCTTGGCAACCCTTTCATCTAAAGGCAATAGTTTTTGCTTCTCAAAATCTTCTGAGTTTTTGGAAGCTTCGAATTCAATTGCTGACTGAAATTCACGTAATACATTCATATTATATTTTCACTTTTAATGAGTTTAAAATTATTTGTGTTTCTTTTTTCAATTGTGGTACAGTTACAATGTAATACTTGGAATAGATTTCATGGAAAACAACTAACTGCATTGAAGAAATTTTCATTGAACTTTCGGTTTCTACAATGTTCTTATAAATGTTCTGTTGAAGACAATATCTATAATAGCTGCAATTATTAAGATTCGTTAATCCATTAATATCAATTTGGAATCCACGTTTGTCAGGTTCCCCACTTCCTTTTATGACGAGCTTTCTACTTCTTTTCCAGTCTATCATTACATATTCGTCATTATGCTCTTTTTTGAACAAACAGTCAATTGTACCTGCTACATTATACTTGTCGGAGAAAATCATTTTTTCTGCATCATAAAACTTGAGATTTCTTGGTTTTACTTCTTTTTCATAAAATTCAAGAAACATCCTAAATTCTTTTGAGTCGGATTCGTATCGGTTGCCCTTAAAATAATTTTCAATCTGACTATGTAAGAATGTTCCTTTTTCAGCTGCTTCATCTCGCATCAAAAGGTATTCATCCAATACATCTTCTTCAGTTCTGTTTTCCTTTTCCGCCGTTCTTTCAATGTATCTTTTGAGGTCGAAAGGAAAAAAGCGCTCAATGAGAGTAGTTACAGATATATATTCGGAATTTCCTGTTTCATCTTTTGCATATACATGAGATTTTTCGTCAAAACCTAAACTTGTATTCCAATCGCAAAACGTCAATTTCTTAGTTCTTTTAATTACATTTTCTACGCTTTCAGTTTCAGTAGTATCAATTTTAATTTCCTTGTAACAGTATTGCTTTTGGAATCTTTCAATTCCAAGATAATTTTCACGGTAATAAATCTTTTGCCATTGAATACATTGGTTGTAATCCCATTGATTTTCTTTTTGGCAAGTTGTATCAATTACAAAGCTTCTATTGTATAATGAGTTAAGTACATTTATTATGAAGTCAATACATTCGTATGCCTGACAATGCACTTGCTTTTCTGTAAACCGTATTACAATCCACCCGCTTTCGGTAAAAAATAAATCTCTGATGTTGTCTTGTTTTATTTCATCCTCAGGATTGATGAAGTGGGTAGGATATCTGTAATAGCCATCATAAGGCTCATCAATTTCAATGTCAATATAAAGGTTAAGGTTTTTATCAAATAAAACGATGTCTGGTTCATATGGCTTATTGAAATTGGGTATTATCATATGAACATTGTTCGTCAATTCATAGCCTATGATATTTTGTTTTAGTTGGTTGAAAAAGTCATTCTCCTTGTAACCCTTTTGATTAGAACGACCTGTTCTTGGTAGTTTTAAAATCGCATTGCTTTTGGGCATTTTTACCACAGGATATAGATATTGTTCCCCTTGTTCGAAATGACTGTTTGGGTTAAAAAGGATTCTTAAATCATCGGTTTGTTCTTGATTTGGTTCTGACGTAATTATTTGCTTCGTAAACTCTCTCGGGCTTTCTTCCTCTTGTCTCAGTATCTTTTTAATTGTTGATGGCTTACTCTTATCGTCAGGGTGCTTTGTTTTATGTTCGTGTTCATTCCATTTCTTTACTGGTCTGGTTTCTTTGTTAATACTTTCAGACTCTTCATAAACTTCAACTGGCTCTTCAACAAAGGTTAGAACATTTTTATTGGCTTCTATTAATTGCTGTTTCTCAAGTTTATGTTTTGCCCAGTCCTGTTTTATCTCCGTAAAAAACTCACTCTTTTTATCTTTAGTCAGTTCAGCAGGAGATTTAACTCCATAAAGTTCCATCTTTCCTAAAAAGAACGCTCGATACTCTTTTTGTAATGCAGATAGCTTTCTTTCGTTCATTAGGGCTTAACTTTTGAGGTAAGTTGTCTTTTTATTAATGGGTTCTCTGGAGCGTCGGCAAGAAAACAGCTCTTTTGCAAGCCGAAGTGTCGGTTTGTGTGTCGGGGCTTGCAAATGTGCTGTTTTGTGCGTTGGCTGTCCATTCTTTTTTCAGTCTTTAAGTAGCAAATTGTCCGCTGTCGTCTGTCTTTTCACACTTGGCGGTAACGTTTTTGGGGTTTGCGTTCGGGCGGGTTGGTGGGACGAATTCCCGTGAAC
>CAZLDP010000079.1:0-8930 GCA_964558145.1 uncultured Prolixibacteraceae bacterium
CAGGGCGCTGGCAGTCCACATGTGGCTGACCCCCTCCTCCACAACGTGGCGGAGAGCCCTTGCCTTGGCATGTCCATTGACAATAATAACCACTTCCCTGGCATCCATGACAGTGCCTACCCCGACTGTCAACGCCAGTTTGGGAACCTTGTTTACCTCATTCCCGAAAAAGCGGGAATTGACCAGCCGGGTGTCGTAATTGAGTTCCTTGCTCCTGGTACGGCTTGAAAGTGATGATCCCGGTTCATTAAAGGCAATGTGTCCATCCACACCCATCCCTCCTAAGAACAGGTGGATCCCTCCCACTGCTTTGATTTTCTCCTCATAACGGGAACACTCCTCATGGATATCGGGCGCCAACCCGTTGAGAATATTCACGTTATCCTGTTGAATATCAATGTGGTTAAAAAGCTTGTCCCACATAAAATAGTGGTAGCTCGGGGGATGTTCAGGTTCCAGGCCCACATATTCATCCATGTTGAAAGTTACCACATTCCGGAACGACACCTTACCCAGTTTGTAGAGGTTTATCAGCTCGCTGTAAACTCCCAGGGGCGAGGATCCGGTGGGCAATCCCAAAACAAAGGGTTTTCCTGCCGATGGATTAAAGAGTTCAATCCTGCGGGCAATGTAGCTGGCTGTCCACTTTGCCAGTTGTTCATAATTGGGTTGAATGATCAATCTCATAGTATAGTTGTTTAAATGAATTACCTGTTTAATCCATGTTCCTTTCCATAAAGGGCGCCTCACCACCCTCCACAAGACAAAGCCGGGCAAGGTACGCGCCGTTGTCGTCCTCGGCCTCCTTCGTACAGGAGAAACCCCTGGAAGCAGCAATTTCGCAGAGGGTGTCAAAATCTACGAAAAGCCAGAAAAATTTATCACTCCTGTCCGAACCATAAGCAACTTCATAGATCATTTCTCCATAATAGTTTTCATTGGAAAGATCTATCCACACCGAACCATCATCTTCGGTGAACAGGTAACCGATGTCGGACGAATCCATCAGGATTTGTCCGACAGGATCCAACATGCCCCTGAGGTGATCCAGCAGCTTTCCGAGTCCTTCCAGGGTTCCTGCGATGCCTGAGCCGTTCATAAGCATCAGAATGGTCTGATAGGTTCCGGGAGAAATCCGGAAGATATCGTCACATATCACCTCTTTCACTCCCCTCTGACTCATCACCCCGGCAGCCAGTTCTGATTTCTCCACCGCGGTGACCTTAAAACCCCTGCTCTGCAACTCCAGGACATGACTCCCCGCGCCGGCTCCGATATCCAGCACACTCCCCTCACACAGGGCAAGTGCTTTCTGCTCAACCGGGGGCATTTCAGAAAATGTCCTGAAAAACAGGGCAGGATCCATCTCTTCCCCTTCGGTGTAGTTGTTGTCTACAAGAATCACCTCTGCTTTACCTGTAATAAAGTAGTCTAATATAGCCTTTCCGATCGGATCGTTCATCCCCTGTTTTTTTGCTCTCCTAAGTTAAGTGAAAATCCGGTAATATTAAACGAATGACGACAGGCTTTCCGAATCTTGACAAAATATTAATTTTCACCCAAAAAATACGGAGGTTATTCCGCATCGGGAACAACCTCCGTAGGACAATTATTCGGATCAGAAGATCAGAACCTGAATCCAAATGTAATGAGGATCTTGTTAAACGAATTGGTAAACTGTGCCATAAGAGGCTCTGGATAGTCATTGGTCAGGGGAGCCGGATACAACAAGTTGTATTCATCCGATTGGGCGTGGCGGTAGGCTATGTCAAAGAAGAATCCATTCACACGATAACCAAGCCCGGCGGTATAAACGGCATAATTGAGTCCGGCATTGGGTTGGTCGGCGCCAAAGGCGGTCTGGTTGAATGCAGAAGGATAAAGCTCATACCCTGCGCGCAGCGATAGAGGTTCGGTCACCCGGTATTCACCCCCAAGACGGAAATTGGTAACGGGCTTGAAAATGTCGCTGATATCTTTGTTCTGGTCAATGAAATTTTCACCGTCGCCTCCATTCCGCAATTTGGCGATGGAATAATCGAGGAACTCCAGATCGGCACTGATCAGGCCTTTCTTAGCCAGTACCACTGCCCCGCTGAGGGTAGCTTTAAATGGAGTTACCAGGTCATAGTCGTATTCCATAAAAGGAGAAGTGACACTGAAGGTTTTGGTCTCCTTGTTTTCGTAAGTAATGGATGACCCCATCGAGGTTTCAAATGCATCGTGGAGACTGTAGAAAGTAGGAGTAGCCAAAGAGGCTCCCAACCTCACCTCGTTCACAGGCTTAAAAATGATACCCAGTTTAAAATTATATCCTGTCCCGTAGGTTTTCAGGGAGGTATTGAACTCATAGTCATTCAAGAAGGGGATGTTGTTGTTTTTATCCCATTCGGTCAGGGTGGTTTTTTCTTTATAATAAAGGTCGATAATTCCTAGAGAGGCTCCCAGATAAAGCCGGTGGTTAAAATTGAGACCGAGACCCAACGTATATTCATCGAGGGTTCCCGACCGGTTGAAGCTTTTACGCTGGCTGTGTCCGTATCCGGCATCCTGAATGTCATGCCAGTACTCTTTCAACTGGGTATCATACTGAAGAAGATCGGCTTGGGAGGCCAAATCTTCATAAAATTCACTCCAGTCGTTGTGATTGGCATTTTCAGCAATGTAATCCATAAAGGAAGAACCTGCATTGTGCCCTTCTGCTATGGAAAAGGAGTTAAAATCACGCAAGCGGTTGTAACCCATGCCCACATTGATCCCGACGAGTCCGCTGGTATTGTTCTTTTTAGAAGGGATGGCCGCCACGTAACTGAAGTTGCTCATTCCCAGCTTATAGTCAGTTTCCTGCATAGAGTAGCCGAGGTAAGATGAATTGACCTTATTCATTCCGAAGGTAGGGGAAAGTACGACCTCCGATGAAAGGAAGAGTCCCAATCCGGCAGGATTGATTCCCACGCCGGTAAAGTCGCCTCCCAGGGCGCCGAAGGCATTGCCCATGCCACCCGAGCGCGCAGTTCCCTCCAATTTTACGGATGAATACCGGAGTGCATCGACGAAATCCTGTGCACCTCCCCAGAAAGGAAGTAATATAAATAATCCAATGATTAACAAGTGCTTATTCATGGCTCAATTTATTAATTAAGATGTTGATTGGTTATTAAAAGATGAAGGAACAATTACCTGCGTCCGCTCCGTCCTGAAGAGGAAGAACCGCTGCTTCCGCTGCTACTCCCGCCAGAATAGGATCCGCCACCGCTGTAACTTCCCGCAGAGGAAGAACTGCTTCGACTGGGTGAGCTGTATGAAGGCGAAGAAGAGCTGCGGCTCGGAGAACTGTAGCTTCCGCTGCTTCCCGACGGTGAAGAATAGGTACTGCGGCTCGGGGTTCCCGAACTGGAACTGCGATTGTAGGTCGAGGTGGAACGGTAGGTTCGGTCGCTGCTGCTGGAGCTGCTGGGCCTTGAGTATACCGTAGTGGATTTTTGCTGGCCGCTGTTGACCTGCCCTTGCTGACTCTGCTGAGTGGTTGTGGAAGGACGGCTATACGACGACGGCACATTGTAATTACTGCGGTTGGCTGACCGCTGCTGGTTGTAACTTGGCGTATATTCTGTGCTGCGGTTGGTTCCTTCACTCCCGCTGGTAGCAGGCCGTGTATACTGCCCCTGGGTGGAGACTGACCTCCGGGTGAGGGTCCCCGTTCCGGCATTCGGGCTGGTACTGCTCTCACGGCTCACCGATGTCCCTGTTTCCCTGGTGCGGGCGGTAGATTCGGTGGTACCGCGCCTCATCTCGGTAAGGGTACGGTTTTGGTCGGTTGTACTCCTTCCTCCGTTGTCAGCCCCGGAAACCGAACGCGATCTTCTGCTGTCAGTGGCGCCGTCAACCGTGGTAACTGTACGCGACTGAGCGTTTTTCAGGGCCGACCTGCCGCCGGAAAGGGCTGAAGTACCCGATCTGTAAGATCCCCCGGGGCCACCCGCCACCATGGTGTTGTAATCACGGCGCTTGCCGTATCGGTAATCCTCCCTGTCGATATAGTATCCGCCACCCCAGTAATGATGGTAGTAGGGATAACCGCCCCATCCATAGTAGGGATATCCCCATCCCATAAAGCTGTAAGGCGAATACCACGAAGTGTACCATGGCGAATATCCCATGTACCAGGGATCATAATAACCCCATCCCCATGACCAGGAGAACGACGAATAGGGATAATACCAGCTATCCCAGTACCATCTGTCCCAGTACCAACTATCCCAATACCAGTTGTTCCAGTAAAAAGGATCGTAAAAACGGGAATAAGGCCTGTGGAACCTGTGGATACGATAGGAAAAGTCGATGTCCGATCCATCGTAATAATTGTTGATCACATACTTCACTTCATTGTCATCGTAGTAGATGGTAGTATCTGATCCCTCAAGTTCCATCTGCTCCATGTTATATAGCTGGGCATCGGCATATTCACTGGCATCCCGGCCATCGAAGATGTAATTGTTCATGGTTTTGCTGCCCTCTTCGTTCTCTTTTATCTCACTGATAATCAACCTATCGGCTGACTTCAGCCCCACATTTTCTTTCTGTTGCGGAGTTTCCTCCAGGGCAACCGGCGGGGGAACATCTCCCGGATTAAAATAGATGTCGTCCACATAGCCTGTGGTGACATACGACCCGGTTGTACACGCACTGACTGCCAGGGCGATCGCAACCGATAAATAAATCCTGCTTTTCATTACATTTCCTCCCTCTTTACAATTATGATTTAATTTATTTATTTTGCAGCTAAAATTTGTTAAAAACAGCACAAAATTTATACCAAAATAAGCAAAATGGCGAAAGAATTAACTTCACGCAGCGAAAATTACTCGCAGTGGTATCTCGATCTGGTCAATAAAGCTGACTTAGCTGAAAATTCTGCAGTTCGGGGATGCATGGTTATCAAACCTTATGGCTATGCCATTTGGGAAAAGATGCAAGCTCAGTTAGACAAGATGTTTAAAGATACGGGACATGTGAATGCTTATTTCCCGGTCTTCATCCCCAAGTCGTTTTTCAGCAGGGAAGCAGCCCATGTGGAAGGATTCGCCAAAGAGTGTGCCGTTGTGACCCACTACAGGCTGAAGAACGATCCGGAAGGGAAGGGTGTGGTAGTTGATCCTGAAGCCAAACTGGAAGAAGAACTGGTGATCCGTCCCACTTCGGAGACCATCATCTGGAATACCTATCGCAATTGGATACAGTCGCACCGCGACCTGCCCCTGCTGATTAACCAGTGGGCCAATGTGGTGCGTTGGGAAATGCGTACCCGCCTTTTTCTCCGTACGGCCGAATTCCTCTGGCAGGAAGGGCATACTGCCCATGCCACCCGGGAGGAGGCCATGGAAGAAACCGTGAAGATGGTCAACCTCTATGCCGACTTTGCAGAGAATTTCATGGGAATCCCGGTCATTAAAGGGATCAAATCGGAAAACGAACGATTTGCAGGCGCCGTGGAAACATTCTGTATTGAAGGGCTGATGCAGGACGGAAAGGCACTTCAGTGCGGGACGTCCCATTTCCTGGGGCAAAATTTTGCCAAAGCCTTCGATGTGATGTTCTCGAACCGTGAAGGCGCTCTTGAGTACGTGTGGGCCACCTCCTGGGGGGTATCCACCCGCCTGATGGGAGCCCTGGTCATGGCCCACTCCGACGACAACGGGCTGGTACTCCCCCCCAACCTCGCCCCTATCCAGGTGGTCATCGTCCCCATTTACAAAAACAGGGAAGAACTTTCGGCCATCTCGGCCAAGGTGGACGAGATCATCCCTGAACTCAAAGCACGGGGAATTTCGGTGAAATACGACGACAACGACAGCAAAAAACCGGGTTGGAAATTTGCAGAATATGAGCTGAAAGGCGTTCCGGTCAGGCTGGCCATGGGTCCCCGCGACCTGATGAACGGCACCGTGGAAGTGGCCCGCCGCGACACGCTCACCAAAGAGGTGCTGCCGGTGACAGGTATCGCAGCGTCGGTTGAGAAACTGCTTGCCGAAATCCAGGAAAATATCTTCCGCAAAGCTCTCTCCTACCGTAACGAAAACATCCGGAAAGCCGACAGTTGGGACGAATTCAAAACCATCCTTGCCGAAAAGGGCGGTTTCATTTCAGCACATTGGGACGGTACCGTCGATACCGAACTGAAAATCAAGGAGGAGACAAAGGGAACCATCCGCTGTATTCCCCTTGAAAGAGATGCCGAAGAAGGGAAGTGTGTCTATACGGGGAAACCCTCCGCAGGTCGTGTACTCTTCGCTGTGGCCTATTAATAAAGGGCGTGGTCTGGAACCGTTACGACGCTCTGGCAGGTCAAGGGCTCAGAGTGCCGGTTGAAATTGTTCAAAGTATATCGGGATGGGCGGGGTCGCCACTTTGACCGGAGTTGCCTGCTTCCTCTGCTTCCCTGCAGATTCCCGCACAAGATAAAGTGGCCCAAGGTTGTCGACTCAGGTTGCTGAACGGTTTGGGAGTTGGAGATGTAACCAGAATGCGCAGTACATAAGCATAATGATAATAACCATTAAAATTGGATAGCAATGAAGTCAGAAATCAAGCAAATTGCCCTGCGGCTACGGGGTCTCAGGGAAGACCTCGGGTTGGGTATCTCCGATATTGCCAATGCCTGCGAAATCGCTCCGGAACTTTATGCCAGCTATGAAAGTGGTGAGACCGATATTCCGGTCAGCTTTCTAATGGCGATTTCCGCGCAGTACAACATAGAACTGACAACCCTGCTTACCGGGGATTCTCCCAAAATGCGTGAATATTCCCTCACCCGGAAGGGAAGGGGAACCGTGGTAGAGCGCAGAAAAGAATACAACTACCAGGCGCTCAACGAAAGTTTTATCCACAAAAAAGCAAGTCCTTTTATCGTAACCGTCGCCCCCCGGCTAAGTACAGACCCCATCCCCCTCTATCAGCATGAAGGGCAGGAATTCAACCTGGTATTAGAAGGCAGACTGATGGTTTCAGTCAACGGGAAAGAGCTGATCCTCGAAGAGGGTGATTCGCTCTGGTTTGACTCCGGGCTTCCCCATGGCATGAAAGCCCTTGATGGAAAAGTTACTAAGTTTTTTGCCCTGATAATCTGAATTATTATGATGCTTGCCGACCGGTATTTAAAAAAGAGCCATTTCAGCTCACTCAGCGACTTTCAGCAAAACCTGGAACTGATTGTTCCTGAAAATTTCAATTTCGCGTACGACATAGTCGATGAATATGCACGGACCGAACCGGGAAAAACTGCCCTGGTTTGGGCCAACGACAAGGGGGAACACCGGGTTTTTACCTTCACCGAGCTTAAAAATCAGAGTGACCGCACTGCATCGTGGTTCCAGTCGCTGGGCATAGGCCGTGGCGATATGGTGATGGTGATCCTGAAGCGCCGGTACGAGTTTTGGTTTTCGGTGCTGGCACTGCACAAACTGGGAGCAGTCTGTATTCCGGCCACCCATCTCCTGAAAAAGAAAGATTTGGTTTTCCGGAATAATTCCGCAGATGTGAAAGCCATTGTGACGGTGGGCGAAGAGGGTGTACTGGAGGAAGTGGAACGCTCCCTTTCCGACTCCCCTTCGGTAAAACTGTTGATATCAGTAGGACCACTGGTTCCCCCTGGTTGGAACAATTTCCATTCCGGAATATCAAATTCCTCTCCATTCCGGAAACCGGAAACCGTCAACTCCAACAGGGATATATCGATGCTCTATTTTACCTCAGGAACCACGGGAAACCCGAAGATGGTTGCCCATGATTTCACCTACCCGCTCAGTCATATCACAACCGCCCTCTTCTGGCACAACGTTTCAAACGGAGGGCTTCACTTGACTGTGGCCGATACCGGATGGGCAAAGGCGGTATGGGGCAAACTTTATGGCCAGTGGCTGGGCGGATGCGCCGTATTCGTTTACGATCACGACAAGTTCTCTCCCTCCGATGTGCTCAGGCTGATCGACCAATACCGGATCACCTCCTTCTGTGCCCCTCCCACCATCTACCGGTACCTGATCAGGGAGGATTTCTCGGGCTATGATCTTTCTTCACTGAATTATTGTACGGTGGCGGGTGAACCCCTGAACGCCGAAGTTTATAACCGGTTTCTTCAGCAAACCGGATTAAAACTGATGGAAGGATTCGGTCAGACAGAGATGGTGGTGGCCATTGCCACCTGGCCCTGGATGGAGCCTAAACCCGGGTCGATGGGAGTCTCAAACCCACTTTACGACATCGCCCTGCTCCACCCCGACGGAAAGCCCTGCGAAGAGGGAGAAACCGGAGAAATCGTCATCAGGACGGGCACAACAACTCCTCCAGGACTCTTCATCGGCTACTACCGCGATGAGGAAAGAACGGCCTCCGTGTGGTCCGACGGTTTATATCATACGGGAGATCTGGCTTGGCGCGATGAAGACGGCTATTATTGGTTTGTGGGACGGCTCGATGATGTGATTAAAAGCTCAGGATACCGCATAGGGCCTTTTGAGGTGGAAAGCGCCCTGATGGAACACCCTGCTGTGGTGGAATGCGCCGTCACCGCCGTGCCCGATGAAATTAGAGGACAGGTAGTCAAGGCTACCATCGTTCTGGCTCCTAACTATTACCCCGGAAACGATAATTTGAAAAAAGAGATCCAGGAGCATGTCAAACAATCTACCGCACCCTACAAATACCCCCGCATTATCGAATTCGTCAATGAACTTCCCAAAACCATTTCCGGGAAAATCAGAAGAGTTGAAATAAGAGAGAGAAAATAATTCTTTCAGGAGAAGGAAGAAACCACAACGTACTAAAATCCTGTAGCAAAGGTTAATATAAAAGAAAAAGAACGAGTCATCACTCGTTCTTTTCACCTAACTAAACCAATAAAACTAATCAAACCTAAACCTATGAAACTAAAA